>JAVVEF010000019.1:0-32320 GCA_032251275.1 Lutibacter sp. | reverse complement strand
AGCATTTGTTTTAACCTAAAGCCTGGAATCAGGTGTCCGTATTTCATATTTTTTAATGAACTACCCCGAGGCAGAGCCATCGGGGCATCAAAATCAAAACAATCGTAATTGACCTGAATGTAATTTTTCGTAATCCGATTTGCCCTGATTCTGTAAATATTTCTTTATTACGTCTTCATTCGCATATTGTCCAACAGTATTGACATAATAACCACTTGTCCAAAATTTTCCACCCCAAAGCTGCTGTTTTAACTCAGGGTGTAGCCTGAAAATTTCCTTTGCCGTGATACTCTTGACTGCTCCTATAATTTTTTTTGGTGAATCATTTGGAACACTTTGTATCAAAAAATGTACGTGATTCCCGTCAAGACCTATCTCCAAAAAATTTATCTCGTATCTTTCCTCTATCTCCAAACAAACCGCTTTGAAGGTTTTAGAAACCAATTCGGTTAAAACGTTACGCCTGTATTTTATAGGGCACACAAAATCATACAGTAATAAACTTTTATTATGACTCTTATGAATATGCTCTCTCATATCCACAAATTTACATATTATTACGCAACACCCGAGGCAGAGCCTCGGGGAATTCTATTTATTAAATCCGTTTTGGAAGCAATCCAAAACAAATCCTTTAAAATTGCCGGTGTCACTTCTTTAATTACAACTCCCTCATCAATTATTTTTAGCAAACATAATTCCTGAGCATAAAAAGAAGCCAACAAATCATAGCTAAATATTTCTGCAGCCCTTGAATCATGCGTTGTGGAAAATTGAGGATTATTATCAGCGTATTTGTAATTGCTAAACAAGTGCAATTGATTGTTGTTGCGGATAAAATATTTTTCATCAAAACTAACCTCTTCCTGTTTGCAGTATTTATAAAAATCGAGATCTTTTCTTTTTTTATTTTCAAGCTTATTTATCTGTTTATAAATGTGCTCTCTTTGTATTAGAATATCCCCAGCAGGCTTTTCTGTAAGAAATTTCATCAAACACTTATAATACTGCAAATTGCCACATATATATGGTTTTTGGTATTTAAAAAAATTTATTTCACATTCTTTAGAAGGAAAATTATACTTTCTTATTTTAAGCCTTAATTCTTGTAAACATTGCAATGTAAGCGCAATGCTTTCTTTTGTTTTGTTTAGATTTTTGAGATCTGACTTTTGAATCTCACTAATTTCGAAATTGTAATCATTGATAATGGCATTAATTTTTTTCATAAGTAATTATTAAGTTATTATTAGGGTCTAAAAATAACTTAACTTCCCAAATAACCTATAATTAACTACTTACCTACATATTTTTCCTTATTTAACTCATTTTCTTTTTTATTTTTATCCAAAATAAACCGTAAAGCCCGCATATCGTCGCTCACTTTACGTTCAATAACTTTTGCATAAATTTGAGTGGTTGCCAATTTGGTATGACCCAATAGTTTTGAGACGGTTTCAATTGGCACTCCGTTGGTAAGTGTTACCGTAGTTGCAAATGTATGACGGGCCACATGAAAAGTCAGGTTCTTTTTAATGCCACAGGCTTCCGCAATTTCTTTTAAATAACTATTCACTTTTTGATTTGACAGCACAGGAAACAAGGTTCCTGTTATATTCGCCCGGACACTGTCTTGGTATTTGTCGATCAGGTATTAGGTTTGCTCCAGAATGGGAATTTTAACTGATGTCCCTGTTTTTTGTCGCTTGGTGATGATCCATAAATAACCGTCTATTCCCCTTAAAATATGATCCTTTGTAAGTGTCATAACATCAACATAGGCAATGCCCGTGTAGCAACTAAAAATGAAAAGATCCTTTACCAAAGTAAGCCTTTCAAATGATGATGTAAACGCTTCTATGCTTTGCAATTCTTCCTCCGAAAGAAATTCCCGTTCGCTTTTTTCAAAAGAAGATTGAAATTTAATGAAAGGGTCCCTTACAATCCATTCCATTTTAAACGCCATGGTGACCATTTTACGAAGGCGCTGGATATGCTTCATCACGGTATTATTCCCTATTTTATTTCTAAAGTCTGCAGGCACATGGGCGCGCAGAAAGTTCTCGAAATTGATGACAAAGGCATAATTAAGATCCTTTAAATAAACATCCGAAGTCTTCATTTTTTGCTTCATAAAGAGCCTTAAATAATGCTGGCTTGTTTTATAATGGCGCATGGTGTCATAATGAAGTTTGTTTACCATAGTTGTGTTATGATACTCTATTAGTTCCAAAAGGGAATGGTGGATGGTGTCTAAGCCTAAAAACCTTGCTTTAACTGCCTGAGACGTGACTAGTTGTTGTTCTGCCCTAAGTTCCTGATAGCACTCAAATAATCGAGCCTGTTCTTGATCCAGGTATAAATTTAAGGTTCTCGCCTCCTTGCAGTTGCCTTTAACACGACCTTTGGAACTGTTCCAGGATTCAACGTCTATCTTGCGTTTCAGACTGATATTGGTACGTCTTAGGTTTACAGTCACTCTCGCAAAGATTTCTGCTTCGTTGTTTTTTAAACGCGAGGCGCTAATCCAAATTAGGATAGAAAATGTTGTAGATGTTTTCATAGTTGTCGTCTTTTAAAGTTAAACTTTGTTTTAGACGAAAGTCAAATCAACTATAGTTTTGTCGGGATTATTGAAAATATGTTCAATTTTGTTGACCGATTGTTGACCGATTTTAGACCGATTAGTTGATCGATTTGTTGACCGATTTGTTGACCGATTTGTTGACCTAACATATGATATAATATGCTAAGTTTTTAATAATCTTAAAAATACAAAACCTTGCAAACCCTAGGTTTTGCAAGGTTTTGATGCCTTTTGATGATTGATTCAGTGATCGCAGAAGGATTCGAACCTTCGACCGCCTGCTTAGAAGGCAGGTGCTCTATCCAGCTGAGCTATGCGACCATTAAGGATTTCATTAATAATCCATAAACTTTATGTTGTAAAAAGCACGCTTTCTACAAAAGCCTTAAATAATTTTCTGAAAATAAATTATCTTCAAACCATTTGTCGGGGTGGCAGGATTCGAACCTGCGACCTCCTGCTCCCAAAGCAGGCGCGATAACCGGGCTACGCTACACCCCGATGGTGTGGTTAACTTCTATTTATCTGAGCGTAGTTTACGCCGTGCTAGTCACGGTACTACACCCCGAAAATAAAAAGCGGAGAGACAGGGACTCGAACCCTGGCGACAGTTACCCGTCGACAGATTAGCAATCTGCTCCGTTACCACTCCGGCACCTCTCCTAATTATTTGTTGTATGAACGTATTTTTGCGAGTGCAAATGTAGCATTAGAAATGCACTCTCACAACATTTATTTGACTTTTTTAATGAATTGGAATACTTATTTATTCTGGATATTCAATTCGCAAATGATAAATATTCTTTAACTTCTTCTTTAACACCTTTTTAATGGTCTCAAGCTCTTTAAAAGTAATGTCCGCGTTCATAAATTGGCCATCATCCATTTGCTTATTTACAATTTTTTCAACCAAATCATCGAAAGCTTGGGCCGATGGTTGCTTTATGCTTTTTGATGCAGCTTCCACAGAATCACACATCATTAAAATAGCGGTTTCTTTTGAAAAAGGAATTGGACCCGGATAGTGAAAATTACTTTCCGCAAAAACGTTCCCGCTCTGTTCTTCTTTTTTGAAAAAATAATAAACCAACGTAGTTCCATGATGGGTTCTTATAAAATCAATTATTCTATCTGGAATATGGTTCTTTTTCGCAATTTCTACACCGTTTATAATATGATTTATAATTATTCTAGCGCTGTCAGTTGGCTCAAGTTCATTGTGAGGATTCACGTTGGTCACCTGATTTTCCGTAAAATACATCGGATTTTCAATTTTGCCAATATCATGATATAATGCACCGGTGCGTACCAACATGGAATTTGCATTAATTTCAATGGCGCAGGCTTCGGCCAAATTGGCAACCTGCAATGAGTGTTGAAAAGTTCCCGGCGCTTTTTCAGCCAGTTCACGCAATAATTTAGAATTTGAATTCGACAATTCTTTTAATGATTCATCAGAAACCAAACCAAAAAGTTTTTCGAATATATAAATTAAAGGTAAAACAAATAAAGTTGCCGCTCCGTTCAATGCAAAATAAGCCAGCTTTTCAAAATTTAAATCTTGGGCATTCCCTTCCTGAATTACGGAAAAAGCAAAATAGGACACAAAATAAACAAAGGTAATCTGCAAAACTGAAAGAAATAAATTTGCCCTTTTATACAACTCCGAAATTGTTAAAATGGTCACGATTCCCGCAATTATTTGAAGAAAAACAAATTCGAAACTGTTGGGCACAATAAATCCAAGCAACAAAACGGTTAAGGTGTGCGCGAACAATCCCAATCTGGAATCAAAAAATGCTTTTAATACCAACGGCAATATCACTATTGGCGCTACATAAATAAACTTAGGATCATATTTCACAATCAGGGTAATTAACAAAATAACCAAAATCATATTAAAAAAGATGAAAGTCACTTTGTTGTTGTTTTCAAAAATATCCAGCCTGTATTTTCTTAAAAAAAGCATCAGCATTAGAAAGGACAATGCCACCAATAAAGTGTATCCCAGCAATATCCAATTAGAATTGGATTTGCTCCAAACCTGAGAATCGAACTCGCTTTTAAGTGAATTTAGCTTCTCTAATTTTTCACCTTCAACAATATCACCTTTAAATATAATTCGCTCCTTTTCTGCAACCAGCCCTTTTGTATAGGAAATATGTCTTAAATTTTGTTCATAGGCTTTTTGTGTAAAATTTTCATCAAAAGTTACATTTGGCTTTAATTCATTTGAAATAATGTTTAAAACACTCTTTTCCTCTTTGGAAAATGGCTGCTTTCCAAATTTAGTGTTTAAAAATGTGGGGATTTGAGTCACTTTAAAAAGTTTGTTTGGCTGAATATCCTGGATCGAATTTCCACGTCTTAAGGTAATTGCCAAATTGTCAACTTTTTGTTCACTCAAAGGATCTAAATAGCCATATTCATAAATTTCATTTAAAATTTCTTCGGATTTTTGAAATAATCTGTTTTTTGTTTGATTCGATAAATTGGTGGTTTCCAAGTATTCCAATATCTTTTCTGAGGAGTTTTTTTTAACATTTAAAACAACCTCATCATCATATTCAAAAAATTGCTTTGAGTTTTCCTTAATTTGTTGCTTTTCGGCTTCAATTTCTTGAGGAGATTTTTTAATGGAGAAATCGAATGGCGAATAATAATTCTCATATTGCCAAGGTTTCCCTTTTTGAAATTCATACTTAAATTGCCCCCCTTTTGGAAATAAATAAACAACTAAAATTACCGTGATGATGTATAAGAATAGTTTATAAATTAAGGAGTGATTTACAAGTAATTTATTTATTATTTTTTTCACTAAATCGATGTTTTCCCTCCAAAAATAACAATTATTATCTTATAAGCATTTATAGTCCGCAATATTTTTAGGAAACACGCCGTTTTAAAGAACAATTATTTTCTATTCATACCTTAAAAAAACACAAGGCATTTTTATGAAACTCCTAAATAAATGGAATAAACCCATAGCCAAATTCCGAAAATTTGCATAAAATTGCTTAATTTCGCAATAGAATTTTTGAATTAAGACAAAATGAAATGTGCATAACTAAATTACAGTTTCTACACTGTTATATAAATGCGAATACCACCTGCCTGCCCGACAGACAGGTTTGACCAATAAAAAATAAATAATATATGCAAATGAAAGAAGTTGTAATAGTATCCGTAGCCAGAACACCAATAGGAAGTTTATTAGGTAGTTTATCTGACATTCCTGCCCCAAAATTAGGGGAAGTTGCCATTAGAGGCGCACTCAATAAAATAAAATTAGACCCAAAACTTGTTGATGAAGTTTTTATGGGGAATGTTGTTTCTGCCGGATTGGGACAAGCACCTGCAAGACAGGCAGCGCTTTTTGCAGGAATTCCAAATACCGTTCCTTGCACCACAGTCAATAAAGTTTGTGCATCTGGCATGAAAGCAATTATGCTTGCCGCCCAAGCGATTAAAACTGGTGACGCTGAAATTATTGTTGCCGGAGGTATGGAAAATATGAGTAAAATTCCACATTATCTGGATGGCAGAAAATCGGCCAAACTTGGCAATATTACTGTTGCTGATGGTTTGTTGGTTGATGGTCTGATCAATGTTTACGATCAAAAACATATGGGAACCTGCGGCGATTTATGCGCTGATGAATATAAATTTACACGGGAAGATCAGGATAATTTTGCCATCGCATCCTATAAAAAATCTGCAGATGCCTGGGCAAAAGGAAAGTTTTCCAATGAAATTGTTCCTGTTGAAATTCCGCAAAGAAAAGGTGATCCCATTATTTTTTCTGAAGATGAAGAATACAAAAATGTAGATTTGGCTAAAATCCCAACCTTACGTCCTGTTTTCAGTAAAGAAGGAACCGTTACTGCCGCAAATGCCTCTACAATCAATGATGGCGCTGCAGCTTTGGTCATTATGAGCGGCGACAAAGCCAAAGAATTAAATCTAAAACCAATAGCGAAAATAATTGGTTATGCCGATGCCGCCCATGAGCCAGAATGGTTTACAACCGCGCCGGCAAAAGCTATTCCAAAAGCGTTGGCCAAAGCCGGTTTAAAAATAGATGACATTGATTATTTTGAATTTAATGAAGCTTTTTCAGTAGTTGGGTTGGCCAATATTCAAATTTTAGGAATTGATGCTTCAAGAGTGAATGTGAATGGCGGCGCAGTATCTTTGGGACATCCGCTTGGCATGTCTGGCGCCAGAATTGTAATTACATTGGCTTCAGTATTGGAACAAAATAATGCAAAATATGGTGCAGCGGCAATTTGTAATGGCGGCGGAGGCGCCAGTGCTATTATCATTGAACGTCTGTAATTTTATTTTATGCCTTACGGAATTTGTAATTTAAGTATTGTTCCTCTTAGAATTGAACCCAGTGATAAAAGTGAAATGGTTTCACAAGTATTGTTTGGCGAGCATTTTATGATTTTGGAAACTCATAATAAATGGAGTAAAATCAGAATTGCCTTTGACAATTACGAAGGCTGGATTGACACTAACCAATATGTACTACTTTCAGAAGAAAACTATTTCGGAATTGAAGCATCAAAAAACGCTTTGGCAGGTGAATTGATAGATTTTGTTACCGATGAAAATGATTCATTTTCAACCATAACCATTGGAGCACCCCTTCCCTTTTATAATGATAAAAACTTAAAACTGGGAACTGTAAATTACCGTTACGAAGGTCGCATTTTTAATGATAAACAACCCAAAGAAACCTTGGTTGAAATGGCGGCAAGTTTTTTAAATGCACCATATTTATGGGGAGGAAAAACACCTTTTGGGATAGATTGTTCCGGTTTTACGCAAATGGTCTATAAACTTTGCGGTTACAAATTATTGCGTGATGCAGGCCAGCAGGCCACACAAGGTGAAGTGCTAAGTTTTATTGAAGAAAGCGAACCCGGAGACTTGGCTTTTTTCGACAATGAAGAGGGGGTTATTGTTCACGTTGGCATCATCATGAAAGACAATTACATTATTCATGCCCACGGCAAAATAAGAATTGACAGAATTGACCACAGCGGTATTTTTAATATCGATTCACAAAGACATACCCACAAATTAAGGGTCATAAAAAAGATTATATAAAACAAAAAGCCCACGAAAACGTGGACTTTTTGTTTTATAAATTGTACTGCTATTATTGCTTTAACTCTTCGTAAACTACTCTGATTTTTTCTAATTTATCAGTCATTTCTAAATTTTCATACAAGCCCATTAGCGTTTGAACAATGTTAATGCTTTTAGGATTCAACTCATTCGCTTTTTCATAATAAGGCATCGCTTGCCTGTAAATTTCAAATTGTTGCGCTTGTAATTTGTCGTATTTTTTGAAATCTGATAAACTCTTATTCATCTGGTCAATAATTGGAGCAGCTTTTTCAATAATTGCAGCACCAATATTGTTGTAGGCATCACCATAATCAGGTTTCAATTCAATAGCCTTTTCAAAATTTTTGATGGCTTCATCAATATTTTTTTGATCCATATTCATTACACCAACATTATAATACAAAGTTGGTTCAGTAGGATTTAATCTGATGGCTTCTTCCAAACGTTCTTTAAATTTGGCATTGTCACCGGCTTTATAGTAAATATTGGCTTCGTCAATTAACAAAGAATAGCTGGTTGGAAATTCACTTCTTCCTTTAGAAATTACCTCCAACGCTTTCTCATTATTACCTTTTTCTGAATAATTTTGAGCCAAGTTTTTGAAGATCATTTCACGTCTCGATTCTTTTTGCTCTTCTCTTGGGTTTTCTGCCAACCCCAATTTAACCTGCAAATCCATCGCTTTTTTATCGTCATAAACAACATCTTCTCCAGTTTCTTTGTCGGTAGCAACATAAACAGTCGTAATTCCTGTATAGTTAATATCCAATAATTCCTCATACAATTTAATAGAATTGTCATAATCCTTGGCAAAATAGTAAACCAATGCAGCATTGTCTAAATAAGAAGTATCTCTCGGACTTAATGCGTAAACTTGGTGAAATCCTTTTGCGGCTTTAAGGTAATCCGCTTCTTCTTTTGTTTCAATCGCTTTGCTGTAATTGTTGGATGCATTCTCAGCAACGGCAATAATCATTTTATTAAGCAATTGCCCAACCTCAGCAGAATACTTCTGATTATTGATTTCCTTTTCATAATTAATCAATTGATTAAAAGTTTTACCAACTTTTTCGATATCCGCATTTGGATTTCCGTTTTGATACAATGCCAAACCTTTTAAATAATAAAACTTGGCCTTTGTTTTTTCATCTGCATTGGCAATTAGGCCTTCTGCTTGGTTAACTGCTGAAATAGCAGTGGCGAAATCATTTGATTTAAGGGATTTTTCCGCGGTTTTTAACTCATCTTTTTGCGCGAATACTGTCATACTAATAAAAAAAGCTGACAGGATTATTAATTGTTTTTTCATTTTTTATGATTTATTGTTATTGATTTATTCTTGATTTAAATTATCTTCTTCACTGTTTTCAATTTCCGTGCCATTGTCAATTTCAACGTCATTCTCATCAACAAAATCAACAACATCTTCTTCATGCATCACTTTCGCAACTGCCGCAATAGAATCATTGTCTTTGATATTGATCAATTTAACACCTTGGGTTGCCCTTCCCATAACACGCAAGTCGCCAACGGCCAGTCTGATGGCAATTCCAGATTTGTTGATAATCATTAAATCGTCATCATCTTTTACATCTTTTACCGCAACTAAATTACCGGTTTTTTCAGTAATGTTAATCGTTTTTACACCTTTACCGCCTCTGTTGGTAATTCTGTAATCCTCTAATTTAGAACGTTTTCCGTATCCGTTTTCTGAGACCACCAATATATCGCTCTTGATATCATCAACGGCAATCATACCTATAACTTCATCATTTTTATTGGCCAGGGTAATTCCGCGCACACCTGAAGCATTTCGACCCATCGGGCGTGTTTTGCTTTCTTCAAATCGGATAGCTTTACCTGATTTTAGGCCCAATAACACCTGACTGTCTCCGGTGGTTAATTTGGCTTCTAAAAGTTCATCATCTTCCCTAATGGTAATAGCGTTAATTCCATTAGCTCTTGGTCGGGAATATTGCTCTAAAGAAGTCTTTTTAACCTGGCCTTTTTTGGTTGCCATTATTACAAAGTGGTTATTTACGTATTCTTCATTTTTTAAATCTTCCGTAACCAAAAATGCTTTAACTGTATCGTCCTGCTCAATATTTATCAAATTTTGGATGGCTCTTCCTTTTGACGTTTTTCCGCCTTCAGGTATTTCATAAACACGCATCCAAAATACTTTTCCTTTTTGGGTAAAGAATAACATATATTGATGGTTGGTGCCCATAAATAAATGTTCCAAGAAATCTTCTGTTCTAGTGGCAACGCCTTTTTGTCCGCGTCCTCCCCTGTTTTGAACTTTATATTCATCCAAGTTTGTGCGTTTAACATAACCAGCATGTGAAATAGTCACAACAACGTTTGAATTTGGGATCATATCTTCAATAGACAAATCTCCGCCGGCATATTCTATAACTGATCTGCGTTCGTCGCCATATTTATCTCTAATGGCAATAAGCTCATTTTTAATGATTTCAAAACGTCTTTCTTCGTTTGCCAAAATATCCTTTAAATCGATAATTAATTTAATGATTTCATCATACTCTGTTCTCAATTTATCTTGCTCAAGACCAGTTAATTGACGCAAACGCATTTCAACAATGGCGCGTGCCTGAATTTCAGACAACTCAAAACGTGTCATCAAACTTTCTCTTGCGATGTCGGCATTTGAGGATGCCCTGATTATTTTGATCACTTCATCAATATTGTCGCTCGCAATAATTAATCCTTCTAAAATATGTGCTCTTGCTTCGGCTTTTTTAAGTTCAAATTCTGTTCTTCGCACTACAACTTCATGTCTGTGCTCAACAAAATAATGAATCAATTGTTTCAGGTTTAATTGTTCCGGACGCCCTTTTACCAAGGCAATATTATTTACGCTGAAGGAAGTTTGAAGCGCAGTATATTTAAATAAATTATTTAAAACAATGTTTGGGATGGCGTCACGTTTTAGAATGTAAACGATACGCATTCCATTTCTGTCAGATTCATCCCTGATATTCGCAATGCCTTCCAGCTTTTTATCATTGACCAACTCAGCAGTTTTTTTGATCATTTCTGCTTTATTCACCTGATAAGGAATTTCAGTAACAATAATGCTTTCACGACCATGAACTTCTTCAATAATGGCTTTTGCACGCATCACAATTCTACCTCTCCCCGTCTCAAAAGCATCTTTTACGCCTTCATAGCCATAAATAATACCGCCTGTTGGAAAATCGGGCGCTTTAATATGCTGCATCAATTCAGAAATTTCAATATCCCTGTTATCGATATAAGCCAAGGTACCATTGATAACTTCCGTTAAATTGTGCGGAGCCATATTGGTGGCCATCCCAACGGCGATACCGGAAGCGCCATTCACCAACAAAGTTGGAATTCTTGTCGGCAAAACGGTTGGTTCCTCCAACGTGTCATCAAAGTTTAATTGATGATCAACGGTGTCTTTTTCAATGTCCGCAAGCATTTCTTCCGAAATCTTTTTCATACGAACCTCTGTATATCGCATCGCTGCCGGACTGTCGCCATCTACGGAACCGAAGTTTCCCTGTCCGTCCACCATCATATAGCGCATGCTCCATTCTTGGGCCATACGCACCATGGCGTCGTAAACCGAAGTGTCACCATGAGGGTGATACTTACCCAAAACTTCCCCAACTATTCTTGCTGATTTTTTATAAGACCCTGTTGCTTTAATTCCTAATTCATGCATACCAAAAAGCACCCTTCTGTGTACGGGTTTTAACCCATCTCGCACATCAGGTAATGCCCTTGAAACTATTACTGACATTGAGTAATCAATGTAAGCAGATTTCATTTCATCTTCAATATTAATTGGTATAATTTTTTCTCCGTCTGCCATAAATTTTTATTTAATTTTGTGTCAATTTTTAACAAAGCAATATACGATTTTTCACTTTTTTACAACCTTTTTGTCAGGTTGTTTTTGTACTTTTTATCAACAATGAAAAGTTTGTGCAAACCCTTATTAACACACTGATTTTCAGTATTTTTAAAGCCAAAAAAAAGACCGGTTGAATAATTTATGAAAAAGTGGTTCGCTTTTTGTGCTAAAAAAAGAAAAAAATCAGTTAAATTTACAATATAAACATAAAATAATGGACGATAATTTTTCACCAAAAGTTAAAGATGTAATTGCCTACAGTAAAGAAGAAGCTTTACGTTTAGGACATGATTTTATTGGTACGGAACACCTTATTTTGGGAATCTTACGAAAAGGAGACGGAAAAGCTATAGAAATTTTAAATTCTTTAGAAATAAATCTTGATCATTTACGCAAAAAAATTGAAGGTTTAAATCAGATAAATTCCCATAAGGAGGCCGACTTAAAGAAAAGTCTGCATCTTACAAAACAAGCCGAAAAAGCGTTAAAAACAACTTTTTTGGAAGCCAAATTATATCAAAGCGACGCTGTAAACACAGCACATTTGCTCTTATGCATTTTACGTAACGAAAATGACCCAACAACAAAATTATTACAGCATTTCGATGTGAGTTACGATGATGTTAAATCTGTTTTCAAGCAATTATTCTTCGATGAGGAAATAGATTTGCCGAGAGCCGAAAATTCTTCCGATGATGATTTTGAAGGCTCTAAAGCAAATCCTTTTGAACAGGCAAGAGGAGAAAAAACTGCGCTTAAAAAAACAAAAACACCTGTTTTGGATAATTTCGGACGTGATTTAACACGTTTGGCCGAAGAAGGGAATTTAGATCCTGTGGTTGGCCGCCAGAAGGAAATTGAAAGGGTTTCTCAAATTTTAAGCCGACGAAAAAAAAACAACCCAATCTTAATCGGTGAACCGGGCGTTGGTAAATCTGCCATTGCCGAAGGTTTGGCCTTGCGCATTATTCAGCGTAAAGTTTCGCGTATTTTATTTAACAAACGCGTTGTTTCTTTGGATTTGGCGAGTTTGGTGGCGGGCACAAAATACCGCGGACAGTTTGAAGAGCGCATGAAAGCTTTGGTAAATGAATTGGAAAAAAATGACGACATCATTTTATTTATCGATGAAATTCACACCATTGTTGGTGCCGGTGGCGCAACAGGCTCTTTAGATGCTTCCAATATGTTAAAACCTGCCTTGGCGCGTGGTGAAATTCAATGTATTGGCGCAACAACTTTGGATGAATTCAGAACAAATATTGAAAAAGACGGTGCCCTGGAACGTCGTTTTCAAAAAGTAATGGTTGAACCGACTTCTGTGGAAGAAACGATTCAAATTTTACAAAATATAAAAGACAAATACGAAGATCATCACAATGTTGTTTATACCGATGACGCCATAAAAGCTTGCGTAACACTTACAAACAGGTATATGACCGACCGTTTTTTGCCAGACAAAGCCATTGATGCTATGGATGAGTCAGGATCAAGAATTCATATCACAAATATTGTGGTTCCGAAAGAAATTTTACAACTGGAAGAGCAGTTGGAGAAAATCAGGGAGGACAAAACCGCAGCCGTAAACGGACAAAAATACGAAGAGGCCGCACGCTTGCGCGATGACGAAAAACGCATTGAAAGCCTCTTACTGGCAGAGCAGAAAAAATGGGATGAAACTTCAAAATTAAATCGCGAAATTGTTACTGAAGACAATGTGGCAGAAGTGGTTTCGATGATGACAGGAATTCCCGTAAACAGGGTTGCTGAAGCTGAAAGCAAACGCTTGAACGAATTGCCAAACTTAATTAAAGGGAAAGTTATTGGCCAAAACGAAGCCGTAAGCAAAGTTGTGAAGGCCATTCAACGTAACCGCGTTGGACTTAAAGATCCAAACAAACCAATTGGTTCATTCATATTTTTAGGTCAAACCGGAGTGGGCAAAACACAACTTGCCAAAGTGTTGGCTATAGAATTATTTGACAGTGAAGATGCCTTGGTAAGAATTGATATGAGTGAGTATATGGAAAAATTTGCCGTATCTCGTTTAATTGGTGCGCCTCCAGGTTATGTAGGTTATGAAGAGGGCGGACAATTGACCGAAAAAATCAGACGTAAACCTTATGCTGTGGTACTTTTTGATGAAATTGAAAAAGCACATCCGGATGTTTTCAATATGTTATTGCAAATTTTGGATGAAGGCAATATTACCGATAGTTTGGGAAGAAGAATAGATTTTAGAAATACAATTCTCATCATGACATCAAATATTGGTTCGCGCCAATTGAAAGATTTTGGAGCCGGCGTAGGATTTGGAACAGCTTCCAAAACTTCACAGGCTGACGCCAATGCTAAAGGTGTGATAGAAAGCGCGTTGAAAAAAACATTTTCACCAGAGTTTTTAAACAGAATTGATGATGTGGTTATTTTCAATCCTTTAGAAATAGAAGATATTCATAAAATTATTGATATTGAATTGAGTAAATTGTCAAAACGTATTCATGATTTAGGATATAAATTATTATTGACCAAAGAAGCGAAAGATTATATCGCAGAAAAAGGATTTGACAAGCAATATGGAGCCAGACCATTAAATCGTGCAATTCAAAAATACGTTGAAGATCCCTTGGCTGAAGAAATAGTAACTTCAAAACTAAAAGAAGGCGATTCAATTTTTATGGATTTGGATAAAGACAAAAACGAACTTACCATAAAAATCACCAAAGGAAAAGACAAGGTTGAATAACAGTCAGCTTTTTTGTAATCAAAAAATAGCCGCAAATTTGCGGCTATTTTTTTTATATTTTACCCCAAACTATTTCCCAATTTAATCAGCCCCAAACAATCCTTTTAAAAATCCAAGTCCGTATCCCGTAAATTGTATCAGTGTTGTCACAATACTTAAAGCGGCTACGGATATTTTTTTATTTTTGATGGCAGCATCTAAAAATAGTGCCGCAAAATAAATCGCAAATAATCCTGCTGGCAAATTAAATCCTAGAAACAAACATACAATCGATACCACAAAAAACAGGATGAAAAGTGTTGGAAACCAATAGGTAATTTTGGCGGTTTCCGGATATTTACGGTTTAATAGCGGTCGCGCCTTTCCAAAAAGAAAGGTTTGTCTAAAAAACTGTTTCAAAGTTGTTCTTCGTTTATGATATACAAAAGCATCTTCAATAAATTGTGTATGAAAATTGTTTTTCCACAACCGAAAAGTCAAATCAATATCTTCTCCAATTTTCATATCACTAAAACCTCCGGTAATCCGATAAGCCAATCTTGATATCCCAAAATTAAAACTACGCGGTTGAAATCTGCCAATTGAATTTTTGCTCCCTCTGATTCCGCCTGTGGTCAAAAAAGAAGTCATACTGTAATTTATTGCTTTTTGAACGGTTGTGAAAGAGTCGTGAGCAGCATCGGCACCACCAAATGAATCGGTGTAATTTTCATCCAAAACATCATCAACCGCCGCTAAATAATGGGAAGGAATGATACAATCAGAATCAAAAATGATATAATACTTTCCGGTAGCCAATTCCATTCCGAAATTTCTGCTCGCCCCTGCACCGGTATTTTCTTTAAAATGATATTTTACATCCAGAAGCCCTTCATATTTCGCAACAACTTCATCCGATTTCAAGGTTGATCCGTCTTCAATAACAAGCACTTCAAAATCATCGGTAAAAGTTTGTTTGGTCAGGCTTTCCAACAATGCATCAATTTCTTGTGGTCTGTTGTAAACCGGAATTATGATAGAGTAAGTAAGTTTCAAATTTGTAATTTATGGCTAATATATTGCTTTTAAACTAAAAAAGCACAAACGTTAAAATTTGTGCTTTTATAAAATTAAATTGCTTTTTATTCTTCTTCTTTATCCATAAAAAGTTCCATCACTTCCTGGCTGATTCCCATATTGGAAAATCCTCCGTCGTGAAATAAATTTTGCAGCGTCACTTTTTTGGTTAAGTCCGAAAATAGTGAAATGGTATAATCTGCACACTCTAAAGCTGTTGCATTTCCTAATGGCGACATTTTTTCAGCATAATTTAAAAATCCGTCAATACCTTTAACGCCTTTACCGGCAGTTGTTAAGGTTGGAGATTGGGAAATTGTATTTACACGAACTTTATGGTCTCTTCCGAAGAAATAACCAAAACTGCGTGCAATTGATTCCAAATACGCTTTATTGTCGGCCATATCATTGTAATCCGGGAAAACGCGTTGTGCCGCCATATAGGTTAAAGCAACAATACTTCCCCACTCGTTCATGGCGTTTGATTTATACAACACACCCATTACTTTGTGAAAAGAAACTGCAGAAACGTCCCATCCAATTTTAGTGTATTCATAATTTTGGGTGGTATAATGATTTCCTTTGCGCACATTTACCGACATCCCTATTGAATGTAAAACGAAATCAATTTTTCCGCCTAAAATTTCCATCGACTTGTCAACCAAATTTTGAATATCTTCCACTGAAGTCGCATCGGCAGGAATTACTTGTGAACCTGTTTTTGCAGCAAGTTCATCAATGGTTCCAAATCGCAAAGCTACTTGTGCGTTTGTCAAAACAAATGTAGCACCTTCTTCGTGTGCTCTTTCGGCAACTTTCCAGGCAATGGAGTTCTCATCCAGGGCTCCAAAAATAATTCCTTTTTTTCCTTTTAGTAAATTGTACATATAAAATAGGTATTTGATTATTCTAATTAATTGGCAAATATAGTAATTTCTTAATTTAACAGCTGTTTTGCGTGTTCAATTGCTGTTGAAGAGATGTCTTTTCCTCCCAACATTTCGGCAATCTCGTCAATTCGCTCGTTTTTGGTTAGCTCTTTTAGCTTTGTGACGATGTTATTTTCGATATCTTGTTTGTATACTTTGTAATGTTGTTTTCCTTTTGCGGCAATTTGCGGTAGATGCGTAATGGTAATTACCTGCATATTAAGGCTCATCTGTTGCATAATTTCAGCCATTTTTTGAGAAACATCACCAGAAACACCGGTATCAATCTCATCAAAAATGATGGTTGGCAATTTTAAATACTCAGATAAAATGGCTTTTACCGATAACATAATTCGGGACAACTCACCGCCTGAAGCAATCTTTTTCAATTCCCCGAAATTGGCACCTTTATTTGCAGATATAAAAAGTTGCAATTCATCCTTTCCATTCTGAAAATACTGTTTTGTATGGGCAATCATAAAATTAAAACGGGTATTTTCCATCCCTAAATTTCCTAAACTGTTTTCCAATTTCTGAACCAATAGCGGAATTGCCTTTTCTCGTTCCTGAAAGATTGCTTTCGCCAGTTTGTCAATTTTTTCGGCAACATTTTGGATTTCGGTTTCCTTTTCCAAAATTGCGGCGGATGAGTTTTCTAAGGAATCAACTTTAACGGAAAGCTCTTCTTGCTTTTGAAGCAATTCGGCAATGGTGGTTACTGCATGCTTTTTTTGCAAATTGTAAATCAATTGCAAACGGTCGTTTAATTTTTGCAATTCCAACGGATCAAAATCTACATTTTCATTAAAATTTTCAATCTCGCCGGCAATGTCATCAAATTCAATTTTTACGCTTAAAATACGCTGATAAAGCGCTTCGTATTCATTTGAAAATGAAGAAATTCTATGGATACTTATCGAAAATGCATTTAAAAGTGTTTGCAACCCAATTTCTTCGCTTAGCGCAAGCACCTGTGCTTCAGATAAATTAAGTTTTATTTCTTCAATATTATTTAATTTGTCAAGCGATTGCTCAATCACTTCCTGCTCATCAGACTTCAATTTGGCATTTTTCAGTTCTTCATACAAATGTAGGTTGTATTCGAAATTTTGTGTAGCAGCTTCCTTATTTTTTATGAGTTCGTTCAGTTCCTTGGTCAACTGTGTAAATAATTTCAATCCGCGTTTGTACGATTCAATTTTTAATGCATTGCCTGCAAGCGCATCAATGATCTGAAACTGAAAATTCACATCCGACAATTGGTGTGTTTGATGCTGGGAATGGACATCAATCAGTTTTTCGCTTAAATCCTGTAAAACCTGTAACGTTGTAGGTGTATCATTCACAAAAGCCCTTGATTTTCCGCTGGGAGAAATTTCTCTTCGGATGATGGTTTCATTTTCAAAATCAATATCATTTTCTTCAAAAAAACCTTCCAGCCGGTAATTTGAAATCAAAAATTTGGCTTCAATGATGCATTTTTTAGCGGTATCTTTTAAGGTGGAAACATCGGCTCTTTTCCCCAAAACCAATCCGAGAGCGCCCAATAAAATTGATTTACCCGCTCCGGTTTCACCGGTTATTGTAGATAAATAATCCCTGAAATTAACAGATAAACTATCTATTAATGCATAATTTTTTATGGAAAGATTTGTAAGCATTCTTGCAATTTATTTTAAGAATTTACTTGATGTCGTTCCACTTAGCCGCGTTAAGAGGTGAAATTTTGAGTAAGTCTTCTTTTAGTTTTAAGGCATCATAATTTGGTCCATCAGAAAAAATTGAGACAATTTCATCGGCTTTCGCATCCATAAATACCCGTAATAAAGGAACATTCGGACGTGAATCATAAATGGTTTTTAACATTCCTATAGACGCTGAAATTTTTTGTTTTGCGCTTTTTTTATCTTGATGCATCACATCCAAACCCTTCAAATGATAGGTATACAATGCTGAGCGAAATAAGCTGTAAGTTGGCGCCAATATATTGTCAATTAAGGTAAATCTTGATTTGGATCCGTCATTTTGATTCCAGCCAAAATAACCGCTTTGTTGCGATTGCACCACAATATTTTGCGCTTTTGTAAAAAACGGAGTACCGCCATTTAAGGCAAAAGTATCGGCATCCATTCCTAAAATAATATAAACATAAAATGAAACAATGGAAGTCAAATTGGATTCGAACTGGTTTTCATTAAATTGTAACGGCTCATACTCAACATAATTAAAGGAAAAATTATCATCCTTAAAATTAAAAACCGGTGTTAAATACGTTGAACTGTATACCGGACGCGATGACTGTATTTGAATATGCCCTTTAAAATCGTCACCTGATTGCTCCAAAATTGTGATCGTTAAATTGCAGTTTATGCGTTCTTGGGGCAGATAATTCAAATTTGTCCAACGTTTTTGATTCACAAATTCATTTATTGAATTCTCCAATGTTGTAAAAATTTGTTTGTTTGATCCCGGAATTTTATCGGCATTTACAGTGATTGTACACTTTAATTCCTGTGCATTCAGCTGGACTGTAAAGAAAAGAATACTAAGCAGTTGAACTATTTTACGCATAAAATCTGATTCAAAATTACATTAAATATATCTTCGGCGACCTCAGCTTTAGATTTTAGACTAAATTCTGAAATTTTTTCGGATTTATCAATGATTGTAACCTTATTTGTTTCTTTTTTAAATCCGGCTCCTTTATCTTGCAGCGAATTCAGCACAATTAAATCTAAATTCTTCGATGTTAACTTTGTGATGGCATTTTCCAATTCATTGTTTGTTTCCAAGGCAAAACCAACCAAAAACTGTTGTTTTTTAACTTTTCCCAATGAAGCCAATATGTCTTTGGTTTTCACCAATTCTATGGTCAGGGTATCGGATGATTTCTTAATTTTATTTTCGGCAACTTCTTTTGGCTTGTAATCGGCCACGGCAGCCGAAAGAATGGCAATGTCAACACTGCCGAAATATTTGTGGACTTCGTCAAACATTTCTTCGGCACTCACCACATCAATTCTTTTAATTAAAGAATGTGACACCGTTTCATTTGAATTTCCCGTAATCAAAAAAACGTTGGCGCCTAAATTGGCAGCTTTTTTAGCCAATTCAAATCCCATTTTACCTGAAGAATGATTCCCAATAAAACGAACAGGATCAATGGCTTCATACGTTGGTCCCGACGTAATTAAAACTTTTTTGTTGTATAAAGGCAATCCTTGCACAATCTCATTTTCAATAAAAGAAATGATATTTTCTGGTTCTTCCATACGTCCCTCTCCCACCAAACCGCTGGCCAGTTCACCGCTTGCAGGCGGAATAAAAACATTCCCGAAACTTTGTAATTTTTCGATGCTTTGTTTTGTGGCCTGATGCCGGTACATATCCAAATCCATCGCCGGCGCAAAATACACCTTGCATTTGGCTGATAAATAAGTGGCTAACAGCAAATTGTCGCATAGGCCATTCGCCATTTTAGAAAGCGTATTTGCCGTTGCAGGTGCAATGAGCATATAATCGGCCCACAAACCTAAATCAACGTGGCTGTTCCACTGCTCGTTTTCTTCATCACCTTTTTCAAAAAAAGTAGAATAAACAGGGTTTTTAGACAATGTTGAAAGTGTTAGCGGCGTAACAAAATCTTTGGCTGCAGGTGTCATCACAACTTTTACCTGCGCGCCCGATTTCACAAAAAGTCGCACCAAATGTGCTGTTTTATAAGCAGCAATACCGGCGGTAACGCCCAATAGTATTTTTTTACCGCTTAAAATGGACATTTAAACTTGAGGTTCTTCCGGATTTCTGTAATAAATTTTACCGTCTAACCATTCTTGCACGGCAAGTGCTGTTGGTTTTGGTAATTTTTCATAAAATTTAGACACCTCAATTTGTTCTTTATTTTCAAAAACTTCATCCAAACTGTCAGTATACGTAGCAAACTCCTCTAATTTTTCAACCAATTCATTTTTTAAATCGATGCTGATTTGATCGGCTCTTTTTGCTATAATTGTGATAGCTTCGTAAATATTGCCTGTTGGCGCTTCAACTTTATTTTTGTCGTAAGTAACGGTTGTGTTCTGTGCTTTTGTGTTTTTATAATCCATTAGTTTTGAGTTTTTATGACGGTTATAGCGTTTAATTCATTGCTTAATTCAGAAATCAATTTTTTTGTTTCCTCTAAATATTCAGAATTAGGGAAATTTCGTTCAAATCGCTGATGTACTTTTAGAGCTTCATTAATTCTTTCTTCCTTTTTTTGAATAATACTGTTGATCCCCAAATAATAAGCTGATTTAAATTTCAGATATATTGCCTCTTCTTTAAATGAAGTTCCTAAATAATCTGAAAGTAAATTGTCAAAAGCAACCATTGCCGCTGTATAATCTTGGGTGTGATAATATTGTTTGGCAATCTCAAAAGATTTTTTCTCCAATTTATACGTTAATTCCTTTATGTTTTTATTGGCATCAGCAACTTTATCTGAATCCGGAAACTTATAAATAAAATTTTGAAGCGCCGTGATGGCTTCCTTTGTGTCTTTTTGGTCTAAGCTATAAACCGGTGAAGCCAAATAATAACTGTAAGCGGACAAATAGGCGGCTTCTTCAACCTTTGAACTTTTTGGATAGCTTTTTACAAATTTATCAAAATAATAAGCCGCTAAACTGTATTGTTTGGTGTTAAAGTGAGCCTGGGAAACCATATATTGGATACGCTCCATTTGAGGTTTTCCCTTATAGCTGGGCGTTATTTTCTCAAACAACTGTATGGCTTTGCTGTATTTTTGTTCATCATACATTTTAACAGCCATCAAATATTGCTCTTCACTGGTTCCTTTATTCAACACTTTTTGGTATTCACCGCAAGATGAAAAGCCCAAAGCGACTAACAAAATGAAAATATAAATCTTATTTTTTTGCATTTGGCAAAATTAGTTATTTATTATGGATTATTAAAATGATTTTTCACCTGACTGTGAGCCACAAAAATAACGCGCTTTTCCAATAAATAGTGCCCTCGAATCCTAATTGTTTGTTAATTATTAGGCTGGTGGCGCCACAGCGCTTGTAACGGTAAGTCGTTTAATATCATTGTCAAACAAGTATAAACCGCCTTTGTCGTCGCCAATTAAATTAATTTTATCCAAAATAGTTCTTGCCTGTGCTTCTTCTTCTATTTGTTCGGCAACATACCACTGTAAAAAATTATGGGTTGCGTAGTCTTTTTCTTCCAAAGAAATATGCACCAATTCGTTAATGCTTTGAGAAACAAAAACCTCATGTTTAAAAAGTGTTTCAAACATGTTTTTTATGGAACCAAATTCCAATGCCGGCGCACTTAATTCTGAAACCATGGCGTGGCCACCGCGTTCATTGATATATTTAAAAAATTTAAGCATATGCAATCTTTCTTCATCAGATTGTCCATACATAAATTGTGAAACGCCTTCAAGCCCTTTAATCTCGGACCATGAAGCCATAGCCAAATATATTTGTGAAGATTCTGCTTCAATTCTTATTTGCTTGTTTAAAACGGATTGCATTCTTTCTGATAACATAATTTTTAAATTTTTAATGTTGTTTTATGATAATTTTACGGTTTAAATGAAACCAAATAAATGTATTTTTTATTTAAAAAAACAGCTTGAAAATAAAATAGCTCATTTCCAATTACTGAACTCTAAATGCTAAAATCTAGTAACTGGCTGCAAAGTTAGTTATTTTTTGTTGTAAATCATAAGAAGCATTTACCAAAGGCAGCCGTACATTTTCCGAACAAATTCCCAAACTTTTCAAAAGTGCTTTTATTCCTGCCGGATTTCCTTCTTCAAAAATATAATCTATGCAATCCATCACTTTATATTTAAGTTCATTTGCTTTTGCAACATTTCCTTTTAATCCCTGCTGAATCATTTCTGAAAAATCTTTAGGCAAACCTTGTCCGATGACCGAAATTACACCTGAGCCACCAGCCAAAACCATGGACAAAGCAATCATATCGTCGCCTGAGATAACCATAAAATCTTTGGGTTTTTGCTGAATTAATCGCATTGCCTGAACAATGTCTCCTGCCGCTTCTTTTACCGCCACAATATTTTTAAAATCATTTGCCAGACGAATTACCGTATTTACCTCCACATTTTTCGCTGTTCTTCCCGGAACGTTATATACGATAATTGGCAACGGACTCGCTTCTGAAATGGCTTTAAAATGCTGATAAATACCTTCTTGAGTAGGTTTGTTATAATAGGGAGAAACAGAAAGTATTGCGGAAAACGCCGATAAATCTGAAGTTTTAACTTCATTCACAACCGCCATGGTATTATTGCCGCCAATGCCAATCACCAATGGAAGTCGGCCGTTATTGGCTTTAATGATGGTTACTTTAACCTGCTCCTTTTCTTCTGATGTCAGTGTTGCCGGTTCACCGGTGGTTCCCAAAACCACCAAATAATTGACCCCATTTTCAATTTGAAAGTTCACCAAACGTTTTAACCCTTCAAAATCAACCGATTTATCTTCATTAAATGGCGTAACCAAAGCAACTCCGGTTCCTAACAATTCTCTCATTGTACGATTTTTAAAATGACTAAATATTTTATTAATTCTTCATGGAACAAATCAATCTCATCAGGCTCGCATCGTATCAGCAAATCATACAGCCGTTTGTCCATGTGCGCAAAACCAACGCTAAATGAGGCTTTACATTGCAATAGTAGTATGTTGAGATACACATTGTCAACTTTGCTGTAATTAATTAACAAATCATATTTATTTGTTAAAATATTTTTTAATTTTTCATTGTCAATTTTACCATACCAGCCAAAATCTTTTGGGGTAATAATATCGTCCGACGTATATTCTTTCCTCAATTTTCTTTGAAAAACAACCACTTTTATGGCGCTTATAGAAATTTTTAACAGCGTTGCTAGTTCACTTACAACAAGTTCTTTTTCAACTTGCTCGTCTAAAAAAATTAATACTTTTTTTACTTCGTCAAACGGACTTTTATGCTCGTTTTTGAGGAAATCCGGTAATGTTTTCTTAAAAAAAATTTGATTACTTTTTCGTTTAAGTCCTGTAAAAATCATCTATATTTACGCTTGTGAACACAAAATTAATTAAAATCATCAGTATAGTAACAATGAAAAATTTTATTATTTCATTTATTATTTTAACAACGCTTTTCAGCTGTAAAATAAAACCTCCGCAACTTGTTAGGATAGAAGGAAAACAAACCACTATAAATGAGACCATTGTCGCTGACGAAACCTTTGAAAACACCATTAAACCTTATAGGGAAAAGGTAGAAAAGGAAATGACCACAGTGATCAGCTACACCCCAAAAGATTTGTACAGAACCGATGGCGATTTGGAAAGCAGTTTGGGGAATTTGATGGCCGATTTGTGTTATGAAAGAGCAAATCCGGTCTTTAATGCGAGAACCGGGAAAAATATAGATTTTGCCCTGTTTAATTATGGTGGCATCAGAGCCGGAATTTCAAAAGGCAGTATTACCAATGAAAGTGCCTTTAATTTGATGCCTTTTGAAAATAGTTTGGTGGTTGTTGAATTGACTTCAGAAAAAATAAAGGAATTGGTCAATTACCTGATTGAAGAAAATAAAGCACATCCGCTTTCTAAACAGTTAAATTTGGCGGTTACAGAAAAAGGCTACGACTTAAAAATTAAAAATGCTGACCTTGACGATACAAAAACCTATTTTGTACTGACTTCCGATTATTTGCAAACCGGCGGAGACAATATGAATTTCTTTAAAGATCCAGTGACTATTCATAAACTTGACTATAAAGTAAGAAATGCCATTATTGATTATTTTAAGGAAACAGATACCATTAAAGTTTCTTTGGACGGAAGGTTTAGACATGAAAAAACACTAAAAAATTAGGCAGATGAAGAGAAGGAATTTCATACAAAAATCAACTGCGGCAACTGCTTTTTTAACGCTTGGCGGACTTTCGTTGCAATCATTTGCATCCAAAAACAGCAAACACATTACCATTTTGCACACCAATGATGTGCACAGCCATATTGACCCATTTCCAAGCACTGACAGCAGATATGCAAATCAGGGCGGCGTTGCGCGGCGTGCAACTTTGGTTGAAGCCATTCGCAAAGAAAATCCGAACACCTTATTGTTGGATGCCGGAGATATTTTTCAGGGAACGCCTTACTTTAATTTTTACGGAGGCGAACTGGAATTTAAACTGATGAGTATGATGAAATACGATGCGGCAACCATCGGAAACCACGATTTCGACAATGGCATTGACGGATTGTTCGCGCAATTGCCATACACGCAATTCGACTTCTTGTCGGCCAATTACGATTTTAAAAATACCATATTAAATTCCCACGTAAACCCCTATAAAATTTTCATAAAAGACGGCATTAAAATTGGTGTTTTTGGACTTGGAATTGAACTTCAAGGTTTGGTCGACCCAAAAATGTACAAGGAAACATTGTATCTTGATCCGCTTGAAATTGCGCAGGATATGAGCCGAATTTTAAAAGAAGATGAACATTGCGATTTAGTTATTTGCCTTTCTCACTTAGGTTATCATTATAAAACAGATAAAATAAGCGATTTGGTGCTCGCCTCAAAAACAAAAAATATTGATTTAATCATTGGTGCCCATACCCATACTTTTTTGCCCAAACCAACCGTTGCTAAAAATAGTGTTGGCGAAAATGTGCTGGTGAATCAGGTTGGCTGCTATGGATTAAATTTAGGAAGAATAGATTTTTATTTCGACAGCGATAAAAATTTAGCGAGCAAAGGAAAAAGTATCATCGTTTAAAATAAAGAAAGAAAATGCGTATAGAAACAGATTTAAAATTAGGATTTACAGATGTTATGATTCGTCCGAAACGATCAACATTGAGTTCGAGATCTCTGGTTAGCTTAGAAAGGGAATTTACTTTTTTACATAGCAAATACAAATGGAGCGGCATCCCAATTATGGCCGCAAATATGGATACCGTCGGCACTTTTGAAATGGCAACGGCATTGGCAAATCACAAATTGTTTACGGCCATTCATAAACATTATTCCTTGCCAAAATGGAAAGAGTTTATGCAAACTGCCGGTGAAACATTAACAGATTTTATTGCCGTGAGTTCAGGAATAGGATCGGCCGATTCAAAAAAATTGGTCGCCATTTTTAACCAGCATCCGCAACTTAAATTTATTTGCCTTGATGTTGCCAATGGCTATTCCGAACATTTCGTGAATTTTGTCAAAAAAACCAGAGAACAATATCCAGATAAAATAATTATGGCCGGAAATGTGGTTACCGGCGAAATGGTTGAGGAATTGTTACTGGCAGGTGCCGACATCATTAAAGTTGGCATTGGTCCGGGCTCGGTTTGTACAACCCGCGTTAAAACCGGTGTTGGTTATCCGCAATTGTCGGCCATTATTGAATGTGCAGATGCGGCGCACGGATTGGGCGGTCAAATAGTTTCCGACGGTGGCTGCAAAATTCCGGGCGATGTGGCAAAAGCATTTGGCGGCGGAGCAGATTTTGTGATGCTGGGTGGTATGTTCGCCGGACATACAGAAAGCGGTGGAAAAATTGTTGAAATTGAAGGCGAAAAATTCAAACAATTTTACGGTATGAGTTCTGAAACCGCCATGAACAAACACGTTGGTGGCATTGCAGATTACAGGGCTTCTGAAGGTAAAACTGTTGAAATTCCATATCGCGGTAGGGTTGAAAATACGGTTCAGGATATTTTGGGCGGATTGCGTTCAACCTGTACATATGTTGGTGCAAGCAGGTTAAAAGAACTAACAAAAAGAACCACTTTTATACGTGTTCAGGAACAGCACAATGAAGTGTTTTCGAAATAACATGGTAAAAAAATTACGCGCCACAATCACAAATTAAATTATCAGAATAATTTTTTTTCACTAATTGAATGGTTTTTGTATATGGGTAACCTCCGCCAAAACCTAGATTTTCAATACCTATTGAATAGAAGCAGTTAAATGAAATAGTGCTGTTCACCTTTAAATCGTTAGGATTGCAGTATTCATTAATTGTAGAATTACATTTAGTTTGTGTTAAGTCACTAATAACTTCATTAAGAATATAATCAACATCAACATTGTATGTTTTTGCAAGTTCTGCATCTAAAAAATCCACATATCTGCCGCTTGGTTGTCCTTTTCTAATAATAGAATCTTTTAGAATTGTGAATTCATCTAAAAAAAATGATTTTAAATCTGCTATTTTTACAAAATTTTCATCTTCTTCAAAATCTAAATTATTGTACAAATCCGTGAATAATCTTGTTTTTAAATCAAAATATTCAGGAATCAAAGCCTGCCTCCGTTTATCTACCCAAACTTCATGGGTTAAATATTCAAACCCTAACAGAACCCTTCCTTTATTATCGGCATATTTAGAAGTTACTAAAGTAATATCAGCAGATTTAGCCAATAAATACACACCTGAATTTTTGCTACCCGGTAAAGGAATTTTATAAGGTTGCGCCAATTTCCATTTTCCTTCAAATGCACTGCTTGGACAATAGTCCTGCACTTCATTCTCATTTAAAAACCCCAAATAGGTAGATTTATCATCTGTTTTATTAAAAAACAGACTTAAAGGGTGCTTATTATGAGAATTAATTGATTTTGATGAAGAGGAGCCTTTTGCGAAATAATAACCTATAATTAAACCGAAAATTAAACAGGTAAAAACTAAACTTATATATAATTTTCTTTTGCTCTTATTGGCACTTAAAGCTTCAATACCTTTATTTTTATTTTTGGCCAAATCCTTTTTTAATTGTTTGCTCTCTTTTAAAACACGCTGATGTTCTGTTAATTGCTCAATATTTCTAATAGACCTTATGTACATTCCCTCAGTTGCAGAACCAGAGATTAATTTGCTGAACTGGCTAGAACTAATGCATAAATCTGAAGATATTTTACCGAAAGAAGATGTGCCAAATTTAGATACAATTGGGTGAAATTCACCATATAAATCTGTTAACTTTTCTTTAAAAATATCTTTGAGATTCCCTTCCATTAGTTACGTTGTTAATCTTTATAAACCTTTAATTAAATAGTGTAAAAGCGTGTAAAGCTAAACAAAAAACTATAAAATGGTGTAAACACCCTATAATTCTATAAAAATAAAATTTAGTTTAGCCCAACTTAAATGTGAAAAACCAAAATTATAACCATTGATTGTGTTAAATAATTATACAATTGTTATAAAAATTAAATTAACCAAAACAAATTAATAATGAAATCAACAAAAATTCTCTTTCTTTTACTTTTCATTGCTAGCTCAAGCTATTCACAGAGTAACAAACTCAAATTAAATTTAGATGAATCGGGCAAAACCTATATAAAAGCATCTGTTAGAATGCAATTATGGGCAAGATACTTTGACACAAACCCCGGGACTACTATCAGTGGTGAAAGCGCTGATAATGTATTTGACCTATCAGTAAGAAGGTTAAGAATGGGTGTATCAGCTCAACTAACACCTAAGTTGTATGTTTATTCTCTATTTGGAGGAAACAACATCAATGCTACAACTGAAAAAGATTTTCAATTTGAGGTTCTTGATTTATTTGCTGAATACGAATTTGCAAAAGAATTTTCAGTAGGTATGGGAGAATCCGGATGGGAAGGATTAAGCAGGTGGAATGTGCGAAGCAGCTCATCATTAATGGCTGTAGATGCCCCATTATTTTCTTTATTAACCGTCAATAAAAACGATGACAATGGAAGAGGATTAGGTATTTGGACAAAAGGTCAAGTTGGTAAATTTGATTATATTCTTTCGCTCAAAGATCCTGTACAATTTGGTGTTATTTCCACAGAAGGAAAAATAGATTTTGCGAAAAACAAACCCAGAAAAAGAATATCAGGGTATGTTAAATATGAGTTTTTAGATAATGAAAGTAACAAATCACCATATAGTGGCGGAACAGGTACATATGTTGGCACTAAAAATATTTTAAACTTAGGCATAGGTTTTATGAATCAGCCTAAAATGACTTCACAACTCGTAAATAGCGAAGAAAAGTTTTACGATTTTAAAAATTGGGCAGTAGATTTATTCTATGACGCTCCTATCAATAAAGAAAAAGGAACTGCAATTACTTCTTATCTAGGATATTACAATACTGATTTTGGTCCAGATTACATTAGAAATGTGGGTTCAAATGATATTACATCAGGTGGCACCTCATTTAACGGAAGCGGTAATGATTTTCCAATGATGGGAACAGGAAGCACACTGTTTTTTCAATTAGGATATTTACTGCCCAAAGCTAAAAATAATAGCCAACTACAACCAAATATTGCAATCCAATATTCTGATTTTGATGGCTTAGATGATTCAATGATAGTTTATGACTTAGGAATAAACTGTTATTTTAAAGGACATAGCAACAAGCTGTCTTTAGGTTACCAAAACAGACCTGTGTACCAAAGCCTCAACAATCAGCTAAAGGTTGATGAACGAAAAGGAATGTTTGTATTACAATATCAAATTGAAATAAATTAAAAAAACACTAAGATTATGGCAACTTTAGAGCATACAACAAAAATTAACATGAAATTAATAATCGTAGGGCTACTTGTGTTTTTCGGCTTTATTTTCTTTGTAGACTTACAGCCTGGAAAGCCAGAAGTTACATATACTGCGGCTATTGCGCTGCTTATGGCTTTTTGGTGGGTTACTGAAGCATTACCAATTGGTATCACATCATTTCTTCCCATCATTTTATTTCCTGCACTTGGGGTTTTAGATGGTAAAGATATTTCAAACGCTTATATCAACTATGTAATCTTTTTATTTATTGGAGGTTTTGTTATGGCTTTGGCGATGGAAAAATGGGAACTTCATAAGCGTATTGCATTAAAAATATTATCAGTTGTTGGTGGTAGTCCATTTAGAATTATGCTAGGATTTATGTTAGCATCCTCATTTTTATCAATGTGGATGTCAAATACCGCAACAGCTATGATGATGCTTCCTATTGCCTTTTCGGTAACAGCAGCTTTAGAAGAAGTGTATGGAGAAGGAAGAATGAGTTCATTTGCGGCGGGTTTGCTACTAAGCATTGCTCATGCTTGCTCAATTGGAGGTATTGCAACACTCGTGGGTACTCCTCCTAATTTATCATTTCTAAGAATCTTCGAAATTATTTATCCTGGAGCTCCAGAAATTTCATTTGGGCAATGGCTAACTTTTGCTTTTCCTATTACTGTTATGATTTTTATTTTTTCATTGCTATTGTTATACTTCACCTATAAGCCTAAAGGAAAAATTGAAAAATTAGATAAATCATTCTTCAGAGATAGATATAAAGCTCTTGGAAAAGTGACGGCCGAACAAAAGCGAGTGTTTGTGTTGTTTGTTACCTTAGCCTTATTATGGGTATTCAGAGCTAATCTTAATATAGGATTTACAACTATTCCAGGATGGAGCTCTATATTCAAAAATCCAAAATTTTTAAATGATGGTACTGTTGCTATTTTTGTAGCAATGTTATTATTCGTTATTCCTTCAACTAAAAAGAATGAAGGTTTAGTAGGTTGGAAAATAATGTTGAAAATACCTTGGCATATTGTGTTCCTATTTGGAGGTGGTTTTGCTTTAGCTAAGGGATTTATAGATTCAGGTCTATCAAATTATGTTGGAGGTCTTTTAAGCGGGACAAAAGATATGTCACCAGTTGTGCTTGTAGGTACTTTAACGGCATTAATGTCTACACTTACAGAGTTTACATCCAACACTGCAACCACAGAAATGATGTTACCTATTATTTCTGGTTTAGCAACCGAAATTAGAGTGAATCCATTATTAATCATGATTCCTGTTACATTAGCGGCATCCATGGCTTTTATGCTTCCTATAGCAACACCGCCAAATGCCATTGTATTTGGTACCGGAAAATTAAAAATGATTCAATTAATAAAAACAGGCTTCATTATCGACATCTTTGCAACCATTATTATTGTACTCATGACTATAATATGGGGTACTGTTATTTTTGATATTGATCCAACTGTTTTTCCGGATTGGGCAGAACAAACTGTTAAAACTATTAAACACTAACCTTCAGTAAATTTTACTTTATTTCTAAAAACGTCTTGTGATTTTTGCATGGCGTTTTTTTGTGCCATAGATCTAAAAATAAAATATTGCGACAACACATAAGTAATCATTACAAATATTTCAAGAATATGTGCCGGATTGTAAAATTTATTGATAGCCAAAAGCGAATCTGAAATCATAAAAATAACCGCGCCAAAAAGCATTAATATAGACTTTTTTGATTTCTTGTTCAAAAAATCGAGCAAAGAAACTGCACCAAATGTTGAGATTGTTAATCCATAAATTATGACTGGCCATAACATTTCATAAAGAGAATCTTTTAGGGTAAAAATCAGCAAACCAAACACTGCCAAAAATGGAATGGCAGAAAATAGTGCCTTTAAAAAATTGACCTCCTTAATTCTGGAAATCACAATTTTTATAAATAAAAAATGCGCAATTAAAAATGAAACCAATCTGCCCATAAAAAACAGCACTCCTGAAAACAGCAATAAAACATCCCCAAAAAAGGAAAACTCCAAGGCTATTACATACCACTTAATTCTTTTTGGCAAAGAAAATACATATAAAAATAGCAGGGAAAAAATGATGAATGGTTTAAAAATATAAACGAGCAGTGGCATTGAAAAAATAATTCCAAAAATATCTAAAATTGATGCCAGCACAAATACAAATAAAGCAATTTTAATTTTATTCACTTCAGTAAAAATTAATTCCAAACCGGCAAGATACAATTTTTGCTTAATTTTTTTAACAACGGATTTATTCCGTCAACCAAACTTTGCTTCATCACTTTAGAATCATCTTTATGGCATTGCAAACAAGCGCCAACCAATAACAATTGCTGTTGTTCTTTAACTGTGAATGGCCTAAAATCCAATCTTGTGGAATTTATGACGCCTTTCTAAAAATGAATATTTTGACCAAGATTTAGACATTAAAAAATTTGGCTATCAAGAAATGATGACCTTGGGCGTAAATTATTTCTTTAATTTACAATTCAAGGTTGCAGGTGAGTTACCAAAACAAGATTGAAACTATTGTTAATAAAGACAATGATGCTTTATTGATGCAATTGCAAGTTAAGTTCTTATTTATTTTATAGTTATTTGAATTGAAAAAACTCCTGATTTAAATCAGGAGTTTTTTTATTAATCTTAATTAATTTTGGGGATTAATTTCATTTATAACGATTATGATGAATACAGATAAAATACTCTTAAGGGCCAAATTAAAAGATTATTATGCTGAAATTTTTGAAAAAGAATTGATTGATGAAATTGTCGATTTAGGAATATATAGAACTATTGCAAGCGGCGAAACTTTAATTGACATTGGCGATAACATGACGCATGTGCCACTGATATTAAAAGGTGCCGTAAAAATTATTCGTGAAGATAAAAATGGTGATGATATTGCTTTATACTTCTTGGAAAGAGGAGATACTTGCGCTATGTCTTTCATAAATTGCATTAACAAAAGTAAAAGCATGTTCAGGGGAATTGCGGAAAAAGAAACCGAAGGCATTTTTGTGCCCGTTTCCAAAATAGATGAATGGTTAATGAAATATAAATCCTGGCGTCATTTTATTATTGACAGTTACCATATGCGGTTAATTGAAATGGTGGAATCTATAGACAGTTTGGCATTTATGAAGTTGGATGACCGATTGCACAAATATTTGGTGGATAAAGTTAAAATAATGCAAGACAACACGTTGATAATCACCCACCAAGAAATTGCAGATGACATAAACACCTCACGCGTGGTGGTTTCGCGATTGCTTAAAATTCTTGAAAACGAAGGAAAAATTATCATCCGCCGCAATAGAATTATT
>JAVVEF010000018.1:29798-32860 GCA_032251275.1 Lutibacter sp. | reverse complement strand
TCCATCAATAAGCGTGTATAAATTTCTCTCCCAGCGTTTGATGATGAGGTCTTTGGCTTCATCCACCGTTATTTTAGCCCGGGCTTCTTCAACCAAAGTAGCTTTGTAGCGTTCCAGTTCTTTTACTTCGGTTCTGCATTTTTTTAGTTCGTCTTCCAAAGCTAAATGCTTTTTTATATTGTTGGTATCGGCATTTACAGCTTCTTCAAAAGGCGTTATTTCATTTAAAATTTCATTGGCTTTGAAAGTTAATTGTTCCATTTCTTTTTTGGCAATCGCTATTTTCTCTGGTATTGGGTTTTTGGCATTCAACTCTTTTTCATAAGCTTTTATTTGCTTGGTTATTTTAGCCAAATCTTTCGCCAATAAAGTTTTTTGCTTGGTATTGAGTTTAATTTGAGCCTTTATTTCGGTAATTATTTTTTTAGGAATGGCTTCATAATCTTCTTCATTCCACTCGCCATCTTCCAAATCGTTCACTGTTTCAAACAAGGCTTCCAACTCATCTCTTCGTGCCAACGCATTTCGGTAATTGGCCAATACTTCAGGAAACTGGCTTTCCAAAATTTCATCATCCGGTATCAGTTCGGCTTTCCAGGCGCTGGCGCCAACACTTTTAAAATCGTATTTCAAATCTTCTATGTATTGCGCAAAAGAACCCCGCAATTGAAATTCAGAAAGTAAGGGATTGGCAATGCCGTTTAAGATGGCAGAAAACTCGCCGGTACAATATTTGGTAAAATCATAAACGCTTTTATCAGCTGGCAAGGATGCTATTTTCGGTAAAACGGTTGCCCAAAACTCATTTACTTTTAAAGTATATTTGGCAAAGGCCTTTTGTTTACCTGCACTGCTGTCTATAAATTCTTTAATTTTTTCTTTGCTGTCAATGGCCGGCACAAATTGGTCGTAGCCATTTTTGAGCGGGGTAAACAAGCTTTGCTTCAGTCCTTCATAACATTCAAAATTTGTATCCAAGGCATTTATTTCCGCCAAAGGAATACCACCTTTTAAATGGGCGTGCACATCGTGCGCTGTGGCAGGAGGAGAATTGTCAACGTATCTGCGAATGTTGCAATTGTATTCTTCTTTTTCTATATCATCTTTGTGAACCAGTTTGCTGTATTTATCTAATTGGATTTTTTTACGGTACACAAAACTGATTTTATCAATATCTTCAGAGCGCAGTTTATTTTGATTTTTGCCTTCTTTGTATTCTTTATCGGCATTGATAAAAAGTACGTGGTTACGTTCGCCGGCACGGTGTTTATTTATAATAATTAAACTTGCAGGAATGCCCGTTCCAAAAAACAGGGAAGGCGGCAAACCAATAATGGCTTCAATCAATCCGGCATTTATTAAGCGTTTGCGAATTTTTTGCTCTTCACCGCCACGAAATAAAACGCCGTGCGGCATTACAACAGCCATACGACCATCATTGTTTAAAGTGGAAACCATATGCTGCAGAAACATAAAGTCTGCTTGTTTTTTTGTGCTTGTCCAATTTTGAAAGCGCTCTTTATGCTTCATTCCCTCAGTTTTGTAGTTCTGTGAGAATGGCGGATTGGCAACCACAATATCAAATTTAAGCAATATGCCATCCTTTTGAAGTAAAGGATTTGCCAGCGTGTCACCCATTTTAATATTGGCATTTTTGATGCCGTGAAAAATCATATTCATTTTACACATTTTGTAGATGCCCTCTTTCAGTTCTTGTCCATAAATGGATAAATTACGGGCATTGCCATAACGGGCTTCCACATAATTTCTCAAATTGATCAGCAAACCACCCGATCCAACAGTTGGGTCGCACATTGTTGCTCTTTCACCCGGCTGTAAGATATACGCCATTAATTGCACCACTTCATTAGGCGTGTAAAATTCACCACCTTTTTTACCGGCACTCTCCGCAAAATGTTTTATTAAAAATTCATAGGCAGCGCCTAACAAATCAGGGAATTCAAAATTTTCATCCTTAAGTTCCACCATATTGAAGTTGTCCAACAGTTCTTTAAGCACTTCATCGGTAAGGAGTTTATCACCATTTGATTTTAAGGCATTGAATTTTGTGCCGCTTAAAACACCTTCCAGTATTTCCTTACGTGAATTTTCAATAGAATTTAAAGCTACCGTTAATCCATCACCAATATTTTCGGTAAGCATTTGCAAATCTTTCCACCGGGCATCTGCAGGCACAAAAAATTCATATTCGGTGGCATTTTCAATTTCAAGTTCCCGATCAAGTTGCGCCTGAGTTATATTTGGGTGCTCCGCTTTTAAATTCTTTGCTCTTACAACTTGTGCAACATCGAACATATCATTGACTCTTTTCAGGAATAACATTGCTATGATATAATCTTTATACTCAGAGGCGTCTAATCCTGCTGCTCTTAGATCATCACATTGTGTTTTAAGAAATACTTGAAGTTTTGAAAGGGATATTTTTGACATATTGTATTGGTAATTTGCTATTATTTTTTCTATTGTTTTATTTGTTCGTTGTTATTTTTCAATGATATCTTCAATTGATTCCAAAATAATTTCAGGTGAAATATTTTTTTCTTCTATAGTCGGAATTGTTTCTACATTATTCAATTGGCGTTGTATGGCTCTGGTTCTTGTTCCAACTACATCATCTAACTGACCTAGTCCTGTTTGTATATTTTTTTGAGCTTTGGTCAGTAAGCCACCAAAATTACCAAACTCTTTCTTTACAGCACTTAAAACTTTCCATACTTCGCTGCTTCTTTTTTGAATGGATAAAGTTCTAAAGCCCATTTGTAAACTGTTCAAAATTGCCATTAAAGTTGTAGGACCAGCCACAGTGATTTTGAATTCATCTCTTAATTGATCAACCAAAGTGGTACGTCTAATTACTTCGGCATAAATACTTTCAAACGGCAGGAACATAATGGCAAAGTCAGTTGTGTTTGGCGGGTCTAAATACTTATCGCAAATGTCTTTTGCCATTTTTCGGATGGTAATTTCTAATTTTTTAGAAGCTGCATCAATATCATCAGGAATGGCATTTTCATAAGCATTGATTAAATGCTCATAAGTGT
>JAVVEF010000018.1:0-29698 GCA_032251275.1 Lutibacter sp. | reverse complement strand
TCAATATCATCAGGAATGGCATTTTCATAAGCATTGATTAAATGCTCATAAGTGTCTTTTGGAAATTTAGCATCAATAGGTAAATAAACGATACTGCTTTCGTCTTCGCTTCTTCCAGGTAGTTTTATTGCAAACTCAACACTATCGCTGCTTCCTTTTTTAGTTTTGACATTGGCTTCGTATTGATTGGGTGCCAAGATTTGCTCCAGTAACATTGCCAACTGCACTTCACCAACACCTCCGCGCAATTTTACATTGCTCAATACTTTTTTCAATCCGCCAACATCAGCAGCAATGGTTTGCATTTCACCCAACCCTTTTTGCACTTCAATTAATTGCTTGCCAACGGTTTCAAAACTTTGGCCAAGCCGTTCACTCAGTGTTTTTTCTAATTTTTCTTCTACGGTAACGCGGATGCTTTCTAATTTTGTTTCTGTATTTTTAATTAGCTCATTTTGCCTTTTTTCCAATTCTTCAAATTTTGATTTTTGAAGGTCATTAAAGGAAATTATGTTTTTGTCAAAATTGGCTCCAAATCCCTTGAAGGCAGTTTCAAGTGCTTCACGCATTAGTGTTGCATCGGCTTTTGCCTGATCATTTAAATCTTTTAGTTTTTCTTCAACTTTTCCTGAAACTTTCTCAAGCTGCTCAACTGTTTTTTTAGTTAAGTCAGTTTGTTCATTTTTCAGTTCATCAAATTTTGTGCGTTGTTCTAAAGTGAAGTCTTTGAGGTTTGTTGTTAAGGTGTCACGGTTGGTTTTATTGTTATCATCCAGTTTTTTGGTCAGCAATTCAATTTTATCTGCCAAGGTGGTATTGATTTCTTTAAGTGCATTTTGGCTTTGCTCGGTAATATTTTTAAGTGTTTCCGATAATTCCTTTTTGAAATCCTTTAACGTGTCGTTAAGTTCTGTTCTGTTATCTTTGGATAAATTTGCATTTTCTTCCCGGCTGGCGCGGAAGTCTTCTTTTAAATTGCTTTCAATTTTTGACAGACTGGTTTGCAGTTCAATTACTTTGTTTTGTAAATCCGGCAATTCATTGCCGCTTTTGTTTCTGTAAATTATTATTAGTATGATTGCTATAATCAACAATATGCAAATGAAGATTAATAAGTTTGTTTCCATTATTTCTTAGGCTTTTTAAAGACTTTATTTTGTTTATATCTTATATTATTCAATAATTAAGATAATTCTTATAAAAAATTGATCACCATAAGTGTATAAACAAGAGATAAAATTATAGCAATTATAACCATAGTATTATATTTTTTTAGTAATTGATTGAGAAAGATTCATCAAACGACGTTAAAAGTAACTAAAAATTATGGGGTAATAAATAGAATGTTGGATTTTTGTTAAAATTGGTGGGGATAGATTTTTATGCGTTAAGAATAACAGCTAAAGAAGCTTTTATAAAAATAATTATGCTATATTTGAATTATAAGGGTTGTCGCTAGGCAACTCATCTTTTTAAGCTGCTTACCATTTTATTTTTTATTGGTGCAGCTTGAATAAGCTTTTAGAAATTATAATTTAAAGGATATTTTGTGAAAGCTTATTTCATAGCAATTTTTTTTAACCCACCTCGTTTTAAGCAATTTTCGAGGTGGGTTTTTTTATTATTTCTTATCAACTGATGTTTGGTCAAAGCATATAAGATTAAACATCTCCCTCAATCTACTTATTATTTTTTTAGAGGTGTTCGTGATGTGCTTCGCAGTTACTCATCCCTCTTTTATTGGTTTTGGTGTTAGTGGATGTTTTTTTTATTCTTTTCATTTTGCCTTGATACAAACCCCTTCGACCACTTACAGGATAAACCATGCCAAAAAATCAAGCGTAGTGTTTTGGCCAGTCAAATTGGTTTAATAAATACTAAAAGATACTAGCGGCCTATTGCCTTTAGGCCTGCTGGCTTAGATGTAATTATATGTTAGGAATAATCTGATATAAACTAATTTTTGCTGATTAAATATTAAAAAATACTGTCAATCATCTCGGTATTAAAAAAACAAATAATGAAATGTAAAAAGTAATTTTATTTTCCTATTTTTACAAGTGTATATAAAACACTTAATAATGAAAAATAAAATCATCCTCTTAATTTCTAGTCTGTTTTTAATCTCTTGCGGCATTAAAAAAGAAAACACGATATTTGTGAATCCAACCGAATCATTAAAAGTTGAATTTAATTTAACAGCCAATAAAACGCCCTTTTACAAAGTTTTTTATGAAAACAAGGTTGTCATTGATTCGTCACATTTGGGAATTATGATGGAACAGGGTAATTTTTACAATGATCTGAGCATCATCAAAATTAGCGGGCCTGTTCTTATTAAGGACTCCTACACCATGTTTCACGGCAAACAAAAAAACATTGATTATAAAGCAAATCAGTACACCGTGCATCTTAAAAATAAGCAGGGTAATCTGATGAACCTAATTTTTAATCTGTCAGATGACGGACTTGCATTTAGATATGAGTTCCCTGAAACTTCCCCGGACCTCAAAAAAATAACAGAGGAAAAAACAAGCTATAATTTTACCGAAAACGCGAAAGCCTGGCTGCAACCCATGTCAAAAGCAAAAACGGGATGGAAAGAAACGAATCCGTCGTATGAGGAACATTATGCTATGGGTATTCCCGTAAATACAAAACCAGAAATTGGCGAAGGCTGGGTTTATCCAGCATTGTTTAATACCAATGATACTTGGATTTTGATTACCGAAACCGGCTTGCACGCCAACTATAGCGGCACACGATTGGTTTACAATAAATTGTCAGGCGGAATGCAAGTGACATTTCCCCAAAAAGAAGAGGTATTGGATGGAGGCGCTTTAAATCCGGAATCTAAACTTCCCTGGTTTACGCCTTGGAGAATCGTCACCATCGGATCCTTGAAAACCATTACCGAAAGCACTTTAGGAACGGATTTGGCGGATAAAGAAATTGCTATGGACACTTCATTTATTAATGGCGGATTGGCTTCCTGGAGCTGGGTTTTGCTAAAAGATGATTTTACAAACTATGAAACTTCAATGAAATTTATTGATTATGCCGCTTCCATGAATTGGGAATACTGCTTAATTGATGCCGATTGGGACGTTAAAATCGGATATGATAAAATGAAGGAAATGGCCAATTACGCCAAAACCAAGCAGGTAAAACTTTTGGTTTGGTACAATTCATCAGGAAACTGGAACAGCACCGTATATACGCCAAAAAGCAAATTATTGACACATTCGGACCGAGAAGCTGAATTTGCCAAACTTCATGAAATGGGGATTGCAGGTTTAAAAATTGATTTTTTTGGCGGTGACGGACAATCGATGATTGCCTATTACCACGATATTTTAAAAGATGCCGCAGCACATAAATTGATGATAAATTTTCACGGCGCCACATTGCCGCGTGGCTGGCACAGAACCTATCCACATTTAATGACTATGGAAGCTGTAAAAGGAGAGGAATTTATAACATTTACTCAAGAAACCGCTGATTTACAACCGAGCCATTCGGTTATGCTTCCTTTTGCCCGAAATGTTTTTGATCCGATGGATTTTACGCCGATGGTTTTAGATTCCATCCCAAATATAAAACGAAAAACAACACCAGCTTTTGAACTTGCATTGCCAGTATTGTTTTTGTCAGGAATTCAGCACATTGCAGAAATTCCTGAAGGTATGGCCAAACAACCAAGCTATGTCATTGATTATTTGAAAGACATTCCAACAAATTGGGATGAAGCGAAATTTATTGACGGCTACCCTGGAAAGTTTATTGTGATGGCCAGAAAGAAAGACAATGTTTGGCATTTAGTTGGTATCAACGGTGAAAATAGCCCTAAGGAAATTGAAATAGACTTGTCATTTGTCTCGGGCAAAAGAGGGATTTTGATTACAGAAGATGAAAATGGTTTCAAGTTAGCGGATATCAAAACATCCGGAAACACCAAATTAATGGTAAAAATGAAAGCATTAGGCGGATTTGTGGCGAAGTTTTAACCCATACAATGCAACAAAAAAAGAGGGTCAATGCCCTCTTTTTTATACCTAAACTAATTTTACAATAACTCAATTACCATTAAAAAATATCATAACACCTATAACAATGGCTACCACCAAAATAGACACTGTTATATCAACCCAGGTATAACTATTTTTATTTTTAATTTTTTCTTCTTTGGTAATAGTGCCAAATGTAAGATTTTTCACTTTTTCTTCCGTTGGTTCTTTGGTCAATAAACTTACAGTAATGGTAAGGATGATACAGAATAAAAAGAACCAGGCTCCGAAGGTTAAGAAATTCATATCTCCCATCTTAAACAATAAACCGTTAGGGTCTAACGAATCTTTTGTCAATTCTAATACAATTCTGAAGGCTCCCACAATAAAACCAACAACCAATGTAACAAAAGCCCCTTGTCCGTTAATTCGTTTATGAAATATTCCCATCAGGAAAACTGCAACAATAGGAGGTGCAATATAAGATTGCACTTTTTGTAAATACTCATACAAAACTCCTGAGATATTTGCCATAATAGGAATCCAAATAATACCAATAATTACCACAATCACCGTTGCAATTTGGCCGGTTCTCACCAATTTTTTCTGAGGCGTATTGGGTCTTAGTTTTTGGTAAATATCAACCGTAAATAGAGTTGAAACAGAATTAAAAACTGAAGCCAAAGAACTCATCAAAGCCGCCAATAATCCGGCAGCAACCAATCCGCGTAAACCGGAAGGCAATAAATTGCTCATAAGTACCGGAAAAGCCTGATCGGGAGTGTCATAAGACAGTTCACCACGCATTTTTAAAGTAACCGCAATAACACCCGGTATTAAAAACAGAAACACAGGAAGCAATTTTAGCAATGCCCCAAAAATGGTACCTCTTCTGCCTTCTTTTATGTTTCTTGCGGTTAAAGTACGTTGTACAATATATTGGTCGGTACACCAATACCATACACCCACAATGGTACTGGTAATAAACAAAGCTGGCCAAGGAAATTCAGGATCCGAAGCAGAACGCCACATATTTAAATATCCAGGTTCCAATGTTTGCTTCATACTTGACCATCCTCCAACATGTTCCAATCCAATATATGTTAATGCTCCTGCACCAATCACCAAAATAATAGCCTGTAATGTTTCGGTATAAACAACGGCTCTCATACCGCCGACAACCGTATAAATTCCAGTTAGAATTACCGTTGCGATAGCTCCTGTCCAAAAATCAATGCCAAGCAATGCAGAAACTACAATACCACCGGCATAAATAGTCACAGAAATTTTGGTAAGCACATAGGCGATAATGGAAAATACGGAAAGAATCCAGCGAGATCTTGCGTCAAAACGCTTTTCCAAAAACTCGGGCATTGTAAATACGCCGCTTCTTGCATAAAAAGGCAAAAATACCCATCCTAAAAGAAGCACCACCCAAGCCTGAATTTCATAAATAAGCATCGGCAGTTTGTTCCCGGCTCCTGCTCCTGCCAATCCAACAACGTGTTCCGAGCCGATATTGGAAGCAAAAATTGATGCTCCAACAACAAACCAGCCTATATTTCTTCCGGCTAAAAAGTAATCTTCAGTATTTGCCTGTCTTTTTCTTACTACCCAAACAACGATTCCCAGTAAAACCAAGAAATAGATTCCAATAGATACCCAATCTAATAAGTCAAGTGTTTTCATACTCTTATTTTACAGAAAATTTAAATGATGTTTTTGAGGTATATTTTTCTCCGGGATTCAATACTGTTGAAGGAAAGTCTTTCTGATTTGGCGCATCAGGATAGTGTTGAGTTTCCAAACAAAATCCAGTTCTGTGCGCATAAGTGCCACCTGTTTTGGAAGGCAAAGTTCCATCTAAAAAGTTACCGGTGTAAAATTGAATTCCAGGTTCATCTGAATAGATTTCAAGCAATCTTCCACTTTCAGGATGGTACGCAGAAGCAGCCAATTTAAATCCTTCATTTTGATCGTTCAACACCCAGCAATGGTCATAGCCCAACCCTTTTTTCAGCTGATCATCTTTTGCTTCAATATCTTTTCCAATACTTTTGGCTGCCCTAAAGTCGAATGGCGTATTTGTTACATCAGTAAGTTTCCCTGTAGGAATTAAAGTTGCATCAACAGGAATAAAAGTATCAGCATTTATGACAATTTCGTGATCCAAGATTGTTTTAGAGAAATTGGCCGACAAATTAAAATAGGAATGCTGTGTTAAATTTACAATGGTTTTTTTATCGGTAGTCGCTTCATAAAGCACTTCCAACACATTGTCATTTGTAATTGTATAGGTCACGACAGCTTTCAGATTTCCGGGATAACCTTCTTCTAGGTCTTTGCTTAAATAAGTCAGTTTTAAAGAAGCTGTGCTGTCACCTTTAATGGCAACTGCTGTCCAAACCACTTTATCGAAACCTTTTACACCACCATGCAAATGGTTGGGTCCGTCGTTGGTTGCCAATTGGTATTCTTTGCCATCAAAAGAAAATTTACCTTTGGCAATTCTGTTTCCGTATCGGCCAATAATTGCACCGAAATAAGGATTTTTCCTTGTGTATTGCGCAAGAGAATCATACCCTAAAACTACATCTTCGTACAACCCATTTTTATTCGGCGCTTTTAAAGAAGTGATGATGCCACCGTAGGTAATGACCTCGACTTCCATCCCTTTTTGATTTTTTAGTGTGTACATATCCACGCTTTCACCTTCCGGCGTTGTGCCAAAAGCGGTCTTTTCAATAGTTGCGATTTCCATTTTTTGCGTATCGGTTACTTCATTGCTTTTTTCATCTTTTTGATTGCCCTTGCATTGGATGTTAAGGCAGGCAATCAGCATTATGGCAAAACCAACCATGAAACTTTTTTGAATGTTCATAATTTAGTTGTTTGGTTAATTGTTTATTTATAGGCCATGCTGGAACAAGTGATAATACACTTCATTCGCATTTAGTTTATCCTTAAAATCCCTAATATTGGTATTTGCATCTATCACAAGCAATTCTATCCCCGAAATATCTGCAAAATCTTCCATATATTCTGTGGTAATTGTTTGGCTATACACGGTATGGTGTGCGCCTCCCGCTAAAATCCAAGCTGTTGCCGCAATGTCTAAACTTGGTTTTGGTTCCCATAAGACCCTTGCTACCGGAAGTTTTGGCAAATCTGCCATCGGTTTAACCGCTTCAACTTCGTTTACAATCAAACGAAATCTATTACCCATATCTACCAAAGAAGCATTGATGGCATTTCCCGGGGCAACATTAAATACCAATCTGGCAGGATCTTCTTTTCCCCCAATTCCTAAAGAATGCACTTCACAAGAAGGTTTTCCATCAGCAATAGATGAACAGATTTCCAACATATGCGAACCTAAAACATAGGATTTTTGAGGCGTAAAATGATAGGTGTAATCTTCCATAAAAGACGTTCCGCCTTCCAATCCAACGTTCATTACTTTCATTGCCCTCACCATTGCTGCCGTTTTCCAGTCTCCTTCACCTCCAAAACCATAACCGTCGGCCATCAAACGTTGCACTGCAATTCCCGGTAACTGTTTTAATTCCCCTAAATTTTCAAAAGTATCCGTAAATGCCTTGAAACCGCCTTCCTCTAAAAAGGCTCTCAAACCCAATTCTATTCTTGCGGCATCAACCAATGAATGTCTTTGCGCTCCGCCTTTTAAAAGTGATGGCGTTAAATTATAGGAAGATTCATACACTTCTAACAACTTGTTTAAATCACTTTCTGAAACTTTATTGATTTGTTTCACTACATCAGAAGAATCGAAACCATTTACAGAAAAACCAAAACGAATTTGCGCTTCTACTTTATCTCCTTCCGTAACCGCAACTTCACGCATATTGTCGCCAATTCTGGCTACTTTTAAATGCTGTAATTCATCCCAGCCCAACACCACTCTTGACCAAACGCCCAATTTTTTCTGAACGCTTTCTTCCTGCCAGTGCCCAACCACAATTTTACGTTTTTTACGCATTCTGGACATAATAAATCCGAATTCCCTGTCACCATGAGCCGATTGGTTTAGATTCATAAAATCCATATTGATCGTTGACCAAGGAATTTCTGCATTAAACTGTGTGTGTAAATGGCACAATGGTTTGTTTAAGATTGTCAATCCGCGAATCCACATTTTTGCCGGAGAAAAGGTATGCATCCAGGCAACAATACCGATGCAATTGTTGTTCGCATTGGCTTCCTGGCAAACATTTGTTATTTGATCAGGCGTTTTTACCGTTGGTTTGAAGATGATTTTTACCGGAATATGTGCAGAAGCATTTAATCCTTTTACAATTTGTTGTGAATTTTCGGCGACTTGTTTCAGGGTTTCTTCACCATATAAATGTTGGCTTCCTGTTACAAACCAAATTTCTTTTTGGGCTATATCTATCATTTTTGAAAAATGTTTATTTAATATTAATTATTGACCGTAGTAAGCGTCTTTACCATGCTTACGGTCGTAATGTTTTTTTATTAATGAATCTTTAAGTCTTGGTGCATTTGGGTTTATTTGTAATGTTAAATAAGCCATTTGGGCAACCACTTCAAGCACTTTGCTGTTATAAACCGCTTTGGCAGCATCTTTTCCCCAGGTAAAAGGTCCGTGATTTCCTATAAGCACCATTTCAACTTCTTTATGGGAAAGGCCTTTATTTTTAAAGCAATCCAATATTTGAATGCCCGTGTTGTGTTCATAATTTCCTTTGATCAATTCATCGCTCATTGGCGGTGCGCAAGGAATATCGGCCGTTAAATGATCGGCGTGCGTTGTCCCAAATATTGGGATATCCAATTGTGCTTGCGCCCACGAAACAGAATACAAGGCGTGCGTGTGGGCAATGCCACCAATATCATCCCAATTTTTATACAAATACGCATGCGTTTTTGTGTCGGATGACGGGCGCATCGTTCCTTCAATAATGTTATTGTCAAAATCTAAAATAACAATGTCTTCAGGCTTTAAAAGTTCATAAGGAACACCGCTTGGTTTAATGGCGAAAACACCTTTCTCCCTATCAACGGCGCTCACATTTCCAAAAGTATAGACAACCAGGCCCAACGCATTCAACTGCATATTGGCTTCGTAACATTCCTGTTTCAAATTTTTATAGATGGAGCTCATTGACTTTGGGTTTTTGGGTTATATTTTCTGCAAAAAAACTTAATTCATCATAAGATTTCATCAGTATTTCATAAACGGCCACTTTATCAATTTCGGGGAAATAGGTCGCTTCAAAATCGCTTCCCATTTTTTTACTGGCTTCAATGACATCCGCATAAATTCCTGCTGAAACGGCCGCATAAACTGCTGCGCCAAGTGCCGGTGCCTGATCTGATGCGGCAACTTTTATCGGTTTATTCAATACATTGGCAAGGGTTTGCATAATAAAAGGCGATTTTCTTGCCACACCGCCAATACCAATTACGCTATTTATTTTTACGCCTTCCTCTTCAAATCTGTCCACTATTTTTTTTGATCCGAAGCAAATAGCATTTACCAAAGCTTTAAAAATATGTGGCGCTTTTGTGCCCAATGATAAATTTGAAATCGCGCTTTTAAGTTCTTGGTTGGCATCCGGCGTTCTTCTTCCGTTAATCCAATCCAGCGCTGTAGGAATACTTTCTGATAATGGGATTTTTTCGGCCTGCTCGCTTAATTTTTTAATGAAGTTGTCCTCTATTTCTTCTCTCAAGTGATTTTTTTGCACTTCATTAAGCAATGAAGAATTGAGTATAAAATTGTCTATAGGCCAGGATACTATTTCTTTAAACCAAGCCAATACATCACCAAAAGCGGATTGTCCCGCTTCCAATCCAATATATCCCGGAATTACAGAACCATCCACTTGTCCGCAAATTCCGCGAACGGTATTTGTGCCTATAACTTCTTTCGAAGAGACAATAATATCGCAGGTTGAAGTTCCCATCACCCTTACCAAAGTATGCTCGTCTATTTTAGCACCTACAGCACCCGAATGCGCATCAAAAGTGCCTACCGCAATCACCGTATCGGTTGTCAGGCCTAATTTTGTGGCCCATTCCTGACTTAAATTTCCGGCGACAACATCAGAGGTGTACGTTTCTTCATATAAATTTCCGCGAAGTTTTGCAAGATATGGATGAAGCTGGCCCAAAAATTCTTCAGCCGGCAAACCATTCCATTCTTCGTGCCACATCGCTTTATGTCCGGCGGCGCAACGACTTCTTTTAAATGACTTTAAATCTTTATTTTCAATCAATAAATAAGTCATTAAATCGCAATGTTCCATCCAAGTAAACGCCGCATTTTTAACTGCCTCATCTTCTCTAATCACATGCAGTATTTTTGCCCAAAACCACTCAGAAGAGTAAATTCCGCCTTCATATTTTGTGTAATCAACGCCTCCCCAACTTACGGCAAGCTCATTAATTTCATTGGCTTCCTTTATAGCAGTGTGGTCTTTCCAAAGCACCATCATCGCATTGGGATTTGTTTCAAATCCTTTGACCAAAGCCAAAGGCGTCCCATTTTCAGCAACAGGAATTGGCGATGATCCTGTTGTATCTATACAAATGGCTTTTATTTTAGACGGATTTACATTTCCGTTTTTTACCACATTTTTTATGGTATTTTCCAATCCTTCAATATGGTCTAAAGGATGCTGGCGAAATTGGTTGATAGAAGCATCGCAAAATTCTACATTTTTCCATCGCTGATACCAATGCACATCCGAAGACAATTCTTGTCCGTTGTCCGTATCAATCAAAACCGCACGTACAGAATCCGTTCCGTAATCCAATCCTATAACATAATTTTTCATTCGTAAATCTTTAAATATAATTACAAATATAATATTTTTATTTAATAAGTGTATAAAAAACACTTATATTTTATTATTTTATTTATTTACTTGTAATTCAATATTTTATATTCAATAAAAAGTTTTAAAAACTTGCTATTTCATATTAAAAATTAAAACAGTCACAGAATAAGCCGGAATATTAATATGCAAATTGCTGCCTTTTAGTTTAACGGCACTTTCTTTCGGGCTCATATTTTTTGGTAATTCAAAGGAGTTTACATCCGTTAAATTTTCGCTTTTTAATGTGAGTACCACACCTTTTGAACCCAACTTTTTACCTTTTAAACCGATTTTTAGGTCTTGTGCATTGGCGGCAGTATTCACCAGTTTAATGATCACTTCCTTTTTAATTATATCCTTTACGGCAGATGCAAACAAATCATTTTGTCCGGTTACAGGTTTTCCGTCTTTTGTTATGGCAATTAAATCGGTTCCCCTGTTGGTTGCAAACAACTTTTGTACGTAATAATTTGGCGTTCCATACGATTCCAGATTGTTGAACCAAATCATATCAGGAGCCCATTGAAACGCATCAATATGCGCCATTAAAGGTGCATACGATGTTAAATTAACAACTTCTGCATTTCGCTCTAAACCTGTCATAAAAGCAGCTTCAGAAAGTGCTGCTTCCCAATTGTTTTCATTAGGCCCATCTTCTACCCCTTTTGGATGAGCAGCATATTCACCTGCAAATATTTTTGGCCCATTTCTATCGTAACTATCATAACGTGCCGCATTTTCCCTAAACCATTCCGGACTTCTGTAATAGTGCTCGTCAATAATTTCAGCATTCAATTTTTTTAGTTCCTCCATTCCATATTCAAAATAATCTCCATCAGGGAAAGGCCCACTTCCTGAAACAATAATGATGCTTGGATATTTGCCCTTAATTGCTTTTTCAAATACTTTATATCTTTCAATATAAGCGGGGCCCCACTGTTCATTTCCAACACCAATATATTTTAAATTAAAAGGTTTTGGGTGGCCCATATCATTTCTTATTTTTCCCCAAGGCGTATCAATTGAACCATTGGCAAATTCTATTAAATCCAAAGCATCTTGCACATAAGGCTCCAATTCGTGCATTGGCACCAATTCGCCGGTATTGAATTGACAGGCAATTCCACAACTTAAAATTGGCAGTGGTTCGGCACCCAAATCTTCAGACAGTAGAAAATATTCAAAAAATCCCAGGCCGAAACTCTGAAAATAATCCGGCACCAATTTGTGCCTAAACTCTGTATTCCATCTATTGATTAATGTGGTTCTGTTTTCAACATCACCTACCGTTTTTTTCCATTGATAGCGTTGTTCCAAGGTTCTTCCTTCCACAATACAGCCGCCGGGAAAACGTAAAAATCCGGGATTCATATCATCCAACAGTTGCACCAAATCTTTTCGCAATCCGTTTTTTCTGCCTTTCCAGGTATCTTCCGGAAACAATGAAATCATATCTACATCAATAATTCCGGCTCCTTCAAATGTAATTTTTAGCTGTGCTTTTGCTTCCGTTTGGGTAGCTGTAAGCTGTGCTGTATAATTTTGCCAAGTTGTTGCGGTTGGCGCAATGGTAGTTTCTCCCAACACATTGTTGTTCTTGTCAATAAATTGTACCCTAATTTTTTTGATGGCGCCGCTATGATTGGCCGCTTTTAAAGACAGGTTGTATTTTGTGTCTTTTTTGATGCCCATTCCTCTGAACCCTTCATTAATAAGCACATAACCTTTGTCATTATTCACTGAAATCCTGCTAAAATTCGGATTCGTTGTGTTTTCCGAAGTTGTCATGATTGTGGCAATCCCCGAATGCTTGTTCAGCGAATGACGGTCGCTGTTTGGTTCTATCCAGCCCATCATTGGCAACTCAAACTCAAAAGACCTGTTTTTAATCATCTCTGCATACAATCCGCCATCAGCGGCAAAATTGATATCTTCAAAGAAAATACCGTACATCGTTGGCTGAATTTTAATTCCTGTATCATTAAGATCTATAACCAAATTTACGGCCTCATCAGTATATGTTTTTTCCTCTAATTTTGTTTCAATAACTTGACTAAAACCAGTAAAAAAACTCAAAATTAATGTTGCTAAAAAAATATTTTTGAAAATCGATTTTATCATCTAATTAATATTTAATTACTTTAAAAAAATTCAATTTTTGAAAATTGAATAATAAACAGTCACGATTTGTCAACCTCCTAACTTTTAAGTTTTAAAAAGTTTTTGCTTATTACCCTACTTAAAATTGAAATATTGGTTTTCCGTTCTTATCAAATTTTACCTCCATAACTCTTGCATGCCTGTTTGGGTCATATAAAGGATTCCCAACAATTTCTTCATAATCCCGGGCATGATAAATACTTAATGGTGTTATTCCATCTTCTGCCACCGTAAAGCTGTTATGGCCTGGCCCAAATATCTTCTTTTCATAATCTGACTCTAAAACAGGGTATCTTGATTTTTTCCATGAGTTTCTGTCTAATAAATCAGATGCTGCATCTGCTTCCATCATCCCCATACAATAACAAGCGCCTGTGGCACTTGCCGAAAATGTAATATAAATTTTACCGTTGTTTTTTATAATTGCCGGGCCTTCATTTACCCAAAAATCAACTCTTTCCCAGTCATAATCAGGTGTTGAAAGCATAAATTGCGGCGTTTTTAGCTTAATTGGCGATTCCATTTCAGCTAAATATAAATTTGAAGCGGCGAACTGCCCGCCTGTTTTTTGTGCCCAGCAGAAGTATCTCTTCCCTTTATTTTCGAAGACCGTACCGTCTAACGAAAAATCAATAAATGTTTTATTATCGCCATCGGCCGCCTGCATCTGGCCAAGTTCAATCCATTCATCTTTTAATGGATCATGACCTCTACATTCAAGTACATAAGGTCTTAATTTCCATATATCATCAACTTCACTGGCTGCAAAATAAATATACCATTTTCCATCCAGGTAATGTACTTCCGGCGCCCAAATATGCTGGCTCATTGGTCCTGTTTTATGCTTATGCCATACGTTAAATGTTTCAGCTTCCTGCAGTCCTTTTATTGTTTTAGCTCTTCTAAGTTCAATAGCATTAAATGACGGAACTGAACCCGTAAAATAATAATAACCGTCAGTGTGTTTATAGATAAACGGATCTGCACGTTGCTCAACAATCAGATTGTTTTTTCCAGTTTTATCCATTTTATATGTTTAATTTAGTTTTTATCGTTTCGTAATATTTATCCGTAATTTTGTAGCGGAACATCATTCCGCCCATTATTACATGAAATACACCAGGAATTATTGTTAACATCAGGGCAAGACCCAACAATGTTTTTTCGCTCTGCACAACATCCGGAATGTATCCAAAAAAGTCTAATAAGTAACCAACTGTTGCTCCAGCTATGCCCATACCTGCTTTTTGCGCAAAGGAAATACCTCCAAAAGATAGTCCGGAAACACGTTTTCCTGACTCAGCGTGTCCGTAATCAACAGCTTCTGCAATAGCTGACCAGAATACCGGTGCATGTAAATCAACTACGAAGGATAGTATAAAATACAATACGTAAGCTAAAACCATATCTCCAGGTTTAATGGCAAAGAACATCACAATACTAATTACACCAACTGCAAGCTGTGTGTATTTAAAGAGTTTCACTTTACAATAGCGCTTGGTAATATATGTAGAAGCAGGCATTGCCAGAATTGCGGCTATAACACCTGTTGCCATAAAAGTAGACTGTACACCAGCATCTCCTCCAAGAAAATACTTTGCATAGAAAATTGCCACTGATCCACGAATTACATAACCCACCGTTCCGGAGAAACAGACACCAAACAAAAGTGTCCATTGACCATTTTTTAAAAGCAGTTTGAATTGCTCTAACAAAGGTGTTTTATCAACAACATGTTCAACACGTTCTTTTGTTGTGAAGAAACTAAATAAGAAGAGAAGTGTTCCCATAAGTGCCATTAATCCCATTGCAAGCTGGTAACCTTTGGCTAAATCATTTTTACCAAAAGATGCTGCCATAACAGGAACTACAATTGAGACAAGAAAGGCTGCTATTTTTGCAAAGAAAAGCCTATAACCGTTTGCAGACAATCGTTCTTTTGGATCACTGGTCAGCACACCTATCAAGGAAATATAAGGAATTGTCACAGCAGTAAACATTAAAGTTACAAATATATAAGTGATATAAGCATAAATTAATTTACCAGTATAATCGAATCCCGGCGTTGTAAACGTTAAGAAAACGGAGATCCCAAAAGGCACAGATAAAAACAGAAAATAAGGTCTGTAACGCCCCCATCTTGTTGTGAATTTATCGGTTATAAGTCCCATAAGCGGATCGGTTATCGCATCGATAAACCTTACCAAAAGGAACATTAACGCCATGTCTGTGGGTTTTAAACCATAAACATCCGTATAAAAAAATGTAATTATCAGAAACATCGAAGAGATAACAACGTTTACGGCTGCATCTCCTGATCCATATCCAATTTTTTCAAGTAAGCTTAACTTTTGAGTGTCAGATTTCATATATTATTTTCTAAATATTTTAATATTCAACAGTTATGAGTCCATGACTCCTGTTATTTGGTTATCTTAATTATTCATTTTTTTTTGAAGCCAAACTTTCATTTTACCTACACCTCTATTTGACCATACAAAATAAGGGATGGCTTTCAGTTTTTCATTTTGAATGGTGTTAACGCCGCCCAAAAGACTGGCATCTTTTTTAACTTCGAAAACATCTATATCAAAAATCACGATTTTATCATAGCCATTTTTGTTGTCGATTTCTTCCACTGCATAAACAATTGGTCCATATTCAAGTGCGACTTTTCCCTTGTTTTCCACTACGATTTCATTTGTCAGCACTTGTTTCACTTCCATAGGGAAATCCAACTCAATTCTGTCATTTTCCTTCCAATTTCTTGTTAAGGTAATGAATCCATTATCTTCCTTGTTTTCTATTTTATCGCCATTGACAGTAACGCTCACTTTTGATGATGACTGTGTTGCATAACTGTATAAATCGCCTGGCAAAACCTGATTTCTTGCCCATCCGGGAACGCGCATTTTAACTGTAAATTCAGAATTTTTTGTTGGGTTGACCGTTATGGCAACCTTACCGCTCCAAGGATAATCGGTTTTTTGTGAAAAAGCGATGCTGTTATTGTCAATATCCACCAAGGCATCATTTGATGCGTATAAATTCACAAACACCGTATTTTTTGACTTAGAATACATTAACCCCGGAATTGAAGGAATAAATCGAATTAAATTTGTTGGGCAACAAGAACAGTCGAACCAAGACTGACGCGTACATTCTCCTCTGTTAAATTTATAAACGCCATCCGATTCCAAAGCATTTGGATAGAAAAATTTCTCGCCGTCTAAAGACAGTCCGGAGATTAAACCGTTGTATAAAGTGCGTTCTATCACATCAAAATATTTAGAATTTCCATATAAATTATGCAATCTGTGATTCCAATAAACACTGCCAATAGCGGCGCAAGTTTCATTATAAGCCGTTAAATTAGGCAATTCGTAGTTTTCTCCAAAGGCTTCCCCGTCGTGTCTTGACCCGATGCCACCAGTGATGTACATTTTTTTATACACCATATTTTCCCATAGCTTATTCACCGCATTTTCATAAGAAGTATCATTTTTTATGGCGGCAATATCTGTCATTGCCGCATACATATAAACGGCTCTCACAGCGTGCCCAACCACTTCATCCTGATGAATGGCCAGTATATGGTCTTGCGAGTATGGCCCAAATAATTCGTGATTTTCCGGATTCCCTCTATTGTCCAAAAAGTACTTGGAAAGTGCTAAATAGGCTTCCTTATTGGTAATTTGGTACAATTTTATGAGTCCGGTTTCAATAATTTGGTGTCCGGGAACAGCGTGAATTTTACCTTCGCCTTCTCCAAAAGTTGCCACCATTAATTCCGCATTTTTTAACGCGATTTCCAAAAAATTCCTTTTTCCTGTAGCGCGAAAATGGGCAGCAGCAGCTTCATATAAATGACCGGCATTGTATAATTCATGACTCATAAATAAGGATTCCCAACGCTTTCCCTCATCTACTTTTACCCAAGTAGCAGGGGGTTTTGCCGGATCAATGGTACGCCAAGTTGTTAAATAGCCATCTTTCTCCTGGCCTATTTTCACGATGCCAATTAAAGAATCCAATAATTTGTCGAGAGTTGGATTTGGCGCGCTGATTAATGAATAAGAAGCGCCTTCTATGATTTTATAAATATCGGTGTCATCAAACGGCATTTGACCTTTCACAGTTCCTTCTTTTTGCTTGCCCGCAATTAAAAAGTTTTCCAAACGACCTTCTTCTTCACACTTTTTTATGGCATATTCGATGGTTTTTTCCTGAACTCTTTTTATGACAGGCAACCAAAATTCATCGGTTAACTTTACATTCTTGATATCAACAGGCGTAATGGCATATCCTATTTGTTGTTTTTTGATTGAATCTTGTTGTTTTTCAACAGAATTACATCCAACAATTATTGTTGCTATGATAATGAATTGCATCAGCTTTTTTGTGAGTCTCATTTCGTAATCTTTGTTTTTACAATATTTTATAAGTGAAAATATTTATTGTTGCAGCGCCTATTGACAAGGTGTTTTCTTTATCAATAATTTGTTCGCTTAATTTAACTTCAGCCTCTTTTCCAACTTTATTTTTTCCTAAAATTGAGGTACTTGAAATGGTGTATTTCTTAATTTTATCAGCAGTTTTAACAAATTTCAAATCTATAGTAATTTCCTGATTGCTTTCTGTCGGATTAACAATAGCCAAAGCAATTGATTTTCCATCTTCCGATAAGGTGGCTATCATATCTAAAGGATAGGTGTTTCCGCCAGCATTTTCTTTTGGCTGGTCACCTCCAATTGGCCATTTAGGTTCAGGTTGCTTTACATTCCCCTCAATTTTAACAGGAATATTTCCAAGTTTAGACTGATACAATTTGAACAATAAGCCGGTAGCATTATAGTCAACTTCCGTATCATTGAATGACAAACAAGAAGTCCCAAAAGTAAAACCAGCCATTTTAATCAAATCTGAATTTCGGATTATTTCATTTAGCGCTCTTGCATAGCCAATTGTAACGCCTAATGTTGGTGATGGATGAACCCAATTTGTATAATATGCCCACTCATCAAGGTATACCGGTATATTTTTACTGCCTGGAATTCGTTTGTGATATTCCTCATAATGCAGTGCTTTCGATTTTATTCTGTTAGCAGGTCTCCTGGTCCAATCTACTAAAGGTTCCTCCACTTCAACATATTTTACCTTATCAAGATCAAATCTTTCATTGACCGAACAATAAAAATGTTCACTCATAAAACTGATGTTTTTGGCATTTCTAAGCATTCCTCCAGTCCAATCTGTTTCTGAATCATATGTTGGCATCACTTTGCCGGAAGTTCTAAATGAATTTTCTGTAACAGTCATTTCTTCAATAGAGGCTCCAGAGGCAATAAGCTGAATTGTGGGATCAACTTCAAGCATCTTTTCCGCAAACATATTGTGTTTTATAATATGATGTTTTAAAGGAATATGTCCCAATTGCCACCACCCATAGCTTTCATTACCAACGCACCATAATTTTATGTTATAGGGTTCTCGATGTCCATTTTTTTCTCTTAGCTTTCCCATTGGCGTATCAATCGAACCGTTCACATATTCAACCCATTGCGCTGCTGAGTATGCCTCTCCGAAACCTGTATTGACCGTCATAGCCAATTCAACATCAATTAATTGCGCAAATCGAATCATTTCTTCGGTTCCCACATCGTTATCTTCTAAACATTCCCAAGCAAACTCATAGCGAGGAGCTCTTTTATCCGGATTTCCAACACCGTCTCTCCAATCATAGCCAGAAATAAAATTTCCTCCCCAACGATAAATTCCCGAATTCAAATTTTTAAGCAATTTAATAACATCGGGTCTAAAACCATCAATATTGTCGGAAGGCATTAAAGAAACAGCTCCAACGATAAATGAACCTTTACCTTTTCCAATAATTTTTAAAGTAGCTTTAGGATAGTTTTTTTTCGAATTAAATTCGAAATCGTACCTTTTGTACTCATTGGTAAGATTTTTAAAAGTGACAGTTTGTTTATTGTCAAAATCATTGTCAAAAACAAGACTTACAGAAACTTCAACACCTGAAGTTGCTTTAAGAATAACCCTTCCATTATAATTTTTGTTTTTTATTAATGCAAGTCCGGTTTGTGAAATTCCTGTCTCATTTTCAGAATTCAATATGATTTTTGGAGAATGTGCACCAACATATGAATCTAAAGAATCCATAACTACAGAAGCCAAATTTCCGACAGGTTTCCATTGATTAATTTTTTCTTTTTTATTTATCGGAATTAATTCATCTTTATCATCAACCGGATAAAAAAACTTTCGGTCGTCTAATAATTCAGCCCACAAACAATCATCCACCAAGTTACCTACATCATCATTCCCAAGATTTTCAATAAACATTCCATAAATATATTTTGATATTGGTTCTCCTTTAGCCTCAATATTTATTTTGGCTGTAATTTCTTGAGAAGCTTTTACATTCTTGCAGCTTGTAAAGTTGAATACCAACAAGAGAATACATATATTTATTATTTGGTTACTTAATCTCATCTTAAATTATTCAATTAAATTTCTCTTCAATAAAACTTGTGTAATTATCAGTGTCATTTGTTTTTTAACTTCAATTAATTTGAATGTTCATTAAATCATATACTTTCTCTAAATATTCAGAATACAAGGGATCTCTTTTAAACATGTTGATATAAAAAAGAACAATTAAATCATTTTCAGGGTCAATAATATATTCAGTACCCAGCATACCGCCCCATGAAAATGCTGAATTTGAAACAGCTGCTACATGCTTATTTTGTTCATTTGCGAGTTGAAATCCCAATCCGAACTGAAAACCTTTTCCTCCAGAATTTACTTCCGGCAAACGATTTATCGTGGTCATTTGAGTAACTGTTTCAGGTTTAAGGATACGGTTTCCGTTAAATTCCCCTTTATTCAATAACATCTGACAAAACTTGGCATAATCTTCAATCGCACCATTTAATCCAATGGCACCTTCAGCAAAGGTTTGTTTACTGCTAACCGCAGCTTCAGCATACATTGTTGAACCTGGAGCTAACTTACCATCGACGGCACTATATGGCTTTACAAATCGGGTTAAGTAATCAGAAGCATAATACCAGTTTGTATCTTTCATACCCAACGGTTCTAAAATGGTTTCTTTAACATATTCTTGCAAAGATTTACCTGATATACGCTCAACCATATACGCTAACATATTGGTACTTACATGGTAATTCCACTCTGAACCAGGGTCAAAACCAAGCGGGTATTTTGCCAATTCCCGCATTTCATCTGCTAGATATTGAGACTCTGAATTCCCTCCAAAACTACGCTGCCCGTTGGGTATATTGTCGGGTAAGATCCCTCCAAATCCCGCCGGAGCGCTATTTTTTTCTCCTTTGATACGACGAATTTCGCCCACTAATCCGGCATTTAATCCAGATGAATGTGACATCAGGTGCGCAAAAGTCATTGGCGTTTTAACCTGACGGGTTTCATAAGTACCATCGTCATTTACTTTAGTAACCACTTGGTTTGGAATTTCAGGGAAATATTTGGACACAGGGTCATCAACAGCTACAAATCCTTTATCAACAAGTGTCATAAATGCAACGGTAGTTATGGCTTTGGTTTGAGAAAACAACACATAATAATCATCGATTGAGGCAGGAATATTATTCTCCACATCTTTTAGTCCAAAAGCTTTGTTATAGATTACATTTCCTCCTTTTGCAACAAAAGCAGTAACACAATTTAATTGCTTATTATCGATATACGATTGCAGCAAAGAATCCAAACTTACTATTCCTTCTCTATCTATTCCAAGTTCTTTAAAATCAGCATTCTTATTAAAACTTTGAGGAAGACCAACTTGTTGATTCACAGTGGCTTTACAACCATAAGAAATTGACAGAAGCAAAAGCAAAACGATATTTAATTTATTCATTTTATATTTTTTAAAATTATTAAGACACATTGTCTGACAAATTGTTATGTTTAAAAATTAGAGCACTTTCCAAACCTGAATCGACACATAATCCTTTTTTCCAACTGGCTTGCAAATAAAAATAGCATTATTTAGCCAATCATATTTGGAGTTTACAGGTGCTTCGAATTTAGGAGCTGTCCGAAAATAAATATCTGATGCGCCCAAGGGACTGCTCTCTTCACTTTTTTTGGGAATGTAAAGCAACCCAGCATTGCGGACTTGAATCAACACATTGTCATCAGTTTTGATGGTGTAGACTGCATCTAATTCAGTCCGTTCTCCATTTCTGCTAATATATTGATAGTCTGCACCACCTTTAAGTACGATGCCTTTTAATTTGGGCCCTTCAAAAGTTCCACCAGAAATTGGGATGATGACTCTTTCCCCTCGAGGGGTTTCACCTAATTTAATCGGTTGGTCTATTGTTACTTTCAACTCACATGTAAACTCTAAATTAGGTGCAATATATTCCTGAGAAATTGAACGCGTCCAAAAAATCGAAGAAAAAAATAATATGGCAAAAAGATGGTACGCTTTCATATTATATGTACTTAAAAATTAACTTTTGGCCATTCTGCATTATCCCACTCAATTTCTTTAACAATTAATTTTGAACGTCCTTCATCAAGTTTATCATAACCATGGGCAACAAAGTAGGTTTTCCCTTCAAAACTATAAACTGCACAATGCCCAATACCAGCATAGTCCTCTGTTTCTCCAGCAACAAAAGTTCCTCCACCAGCATACATAGGTAAACCATCTTTATCAAAATAAGGTCCTCGAATATCCCTAGATCGACCAACAACTACCTTATAAGTACTATCTAAACCTCTACAACAATAGTTTACCGATACAAATAAATAATAATATTGATGTCTATGATAAATGAAAGGTGCCTCGATGGTTCCATCTCCCGGATCTGTATCGGGTAAACCAAAAGTCCTTTCCTGTTTAGCAATTGTATACCACTCCTGAGGCTCTGCAAGGGATTTCATGTCCGGTGCCAATTTCACCAGTTTTAAACCTCCCCAAAAGGAACCAAATGACAGCCAGCCTGTTACTTCTCCACCCCATTTTTTTTCAAAATATACATTGGCATCTATAGCATTCCAGAAATCACGTCCGGGAATTGATTTTAAAATCATGCCTTTATCTTCCCATTTATAATCCGTACTGTTTTGGTCTAACGTTGTATTGGTCATTACCCCAATGGCTGAAGTGTTTTTGGCAAAAGCTGATGGAGAATAATATAAATAATAAACTCCGTTTAAAAATTGAATGTCTGGCGCCCAATAACCGCTTTTATACCCTGGTATGATGTCATCTGTTACCCATTCTAATTTACTTGGAACGGGCGCTAACCTTTCCCATTTTTTCAGGTCACCACTTTTAGCCATGCCTCCACCAGTTACAAATAAATAAAAGGTGCTGTCTTGCTTTATCATAACCGGGTCATGCGCTATAAAACCTTTTGAATCGTCAGTTTTCCAGTTTTGTTGCGCTTTGGAAATATATACAAATCCAAAGAGCAATATGAAGCATATTAATTTAAATTTTTTGGTAAATTTCATAATAATCATCCGGATAAAAGTTGAATTAATATTTTGGGTTTAAATAGTCAACAGGCTTGTTAATAATGCGCTGTAATCATTATGACTGTACGTTTTTATAACTTTCATTTGTTTTAATATGCTCAGAAAAAAAATCATTTTATTCTTGAGGATGCAGGTATTTGGCAAAAAACGCTTCAATAGCCGGATCAGTTACCTCCAGCTGCTCTGCATAAGCCACACCATGACCTCCCTTTACCTCAAGATATTTGATATTTGCACCAACAGCTTTCATTTTTTTTACAAAGCTTTCAGTACGACTTGGTAATACAACAGGATCTTCAGTTCCTTGTATCAGAAATAAAGGTGGTTGATCAGCTGCTATATAACCAATAGGCCACCAAATCGGATTGGCCATAGGGACATCTCGTCCCAATTCTGTAGGTGGCGAACCAGCTGCTGCTACATTCACGCGACTGGAGTATTCATCCCAACCTCCATCACCTTCTAATTTGGCAGTATCCGATACCATTGCCAACATCAAGGATAAATGTGCTCCTGCAGAATGTCCATAACTACCAATTCGGTCAGGGTCTACATTTAACTCTTTTGCATGAGCGCGCAACCAACGTACGGCACATTTTACATCCTCAATACAGGCCGGAAATTCAGCTTCCCCGGTAAGTCTATATTCAACATTGATGGTAACGTAACCTTTCTGGGCATAAGCCACCATCATTTTCTGATATACATCTACCGACTTGGAACCAAAAGCCCAACCTCCTCCGTGTACGATAACCACGGCAGGTCGAAGTTCACTTCCAAAGTTTGCAGGCATCGCTAAATCAAGTTTCCATGAATCGCTTTCACCTTCACGATAGGGGATATCCTTTGTCACTGTGATGGTTTTAAAGTCAGAAGTAAGACCTTCTTCCTTGACCATATCCGCTGCCTTTTCTACTTTCTGAGCGCAGGCCATTATTGACAACATCAAGAGCATCGGCAGACTTATTGATTGATAAATTTTTCTCATTACTAAATTATTAGGATTATAAAATTGTTTTTAAGCAATTTATTACTGTATTAATATTGATTTGGTGAACCAGGTGTTGGTGTACCACTTGACACTTGGTCTCCTTTTTTATATGCTCTTGATAAAGGTCTGGAAAACGTAATTCCTGAACCGACAACTTCTTCCCCAACGTCATGCTTGTAAAAGACAGGTTTGGTAACCGTTACAAAAGTACTTGGTCCATCATCGGTTCTTGGTCTCCACCAAAATCTACGTAAGTCGGTAGCTGATTCAACAACTACAGTTTCCTGATTTGAGCCATTACCCAATGTAATTTTCTGACCAGCACTAAACCCTTCTATACTTTCAACAGGGATAATAGTATCACCCGCTTCAACTATAGCATTTACCAATGTACCACCGACTGAACCAATAAGCGTTATTTTGGCTATTTCATAATCATCAATACCAACAATAACTTTTTGCCCTATTCTAAAATCAGCTACACTGCTCACCTTTATGTTATTGGTGCCAGCTTTGGAAGGAAGTGTAAGTGATATTGTATTATGCAGTTTAAAATCATTACAGTTACTATCATTATCGGTTCCATCAGGATAACGCCCCACACTTTTCATCGGTAAGCTAGAAGGACTCGAGTTTCTTCCACTTGTTCCTCCTTCCAGTGCAGGTGATTCTGTATAGCAACCCAATTCCCCTGCACCTGATATGCCATGATAACCCTCAGAAGCCCATGGGTCAACTATTTCGCCATAGTTAAGCCCATCAACAACATTACCATCAGCATCGCGTAAAACCATGTTTCCAGCCACAAAGGAAAGCGCTGGACCACCAAACAATTGGTCTGGTTTAACAGAACCCTGATAACCAGCAGTTGTAACTTTTACATCATTTACTACATCATTGATATTATGTGTTTTGACCAAAGGTTGATCGAGTGTAATTACAAAGCAGAGAGGTAATACAGGTTCATTACTGGAGTGTTCGAATTTGGTAGCCGGTTGGAATCTGATTCCTGTGCCCCATACGCTGAAAGGCATATTATAGGAATGGTTAAATTTTAATGGCTCTGCCAAATCCAGTCCTGTTCCAGGATCATCATCCTCTCTTGTTAATGGCCCCCCAAAACTGTTACGTGATGACGCTGTTCCAACTTTTGTTACTGTAACCCATTCAATTCCATGTCCTTCACTATTAATGTCCAGTCTTATTTTGTCGCCCACAGAGATGTCCTTTACAGAAGACACCTTGATATTAGTATCTCCGGTTTTTGCATCTACAGCCAACCAAGCTTGAGTACCGCGCTTTCCTACTTCGGTTACGGTGACTACTTCGTATTTTTCAATATCGCGGGCCACTGCAGGATAAGTGGCACCATAACCAATGGCCATTTTCTGTCCCACTTCAAAATTATCAATACTTTCTACTGGTATGCTGGTTGAGCCTTTGGAAATGGTAATTACCGGTCCTTCAGGTAGGGGTTGCCAAACAGTTGTAGGTGTTCCTGGATCAAGTGGCCGGCGATAGCCATATGTTGACATGAAATCTCTTGGAGTTTCACTTTGTACTTTTTTAGGGGAATTTGAAATAGCTTTAATCTTTCTAGTTTCCTTGTTTACTCCAGTACCGATTATAATTTCATCACCTACCGACATGCCTGCTGTGTTTCTTACATATATAGTAGTTTCACCAATTGTAGCAGGTACTTCCAACCCTGAACTTGATAAACCTAAGAGATAATAATCGTTTGCACCAAGTTTAGTGCCTTCAGGAACTTCTATTGTTGAAAAAATAGGTAATTCCGCCTGGTGTTGTGTTAGCGTCCAATTTGAAATATTAACTTCGTTTTCCCCTGCATTGTATAATTCAATAAATGTATTCGTCAAATTTTCACCACTACCGATAGTAAATTCATTGATTTTAACAGAGCTTACATTACGCACTTTCTCAATAGCTGTCTCGATCTGAGCTATACCATTAGCAGAATTTGTCCATTTTGCAATACCCAAAATATCACCATTAAGTGTTTTAGAGCCTGATTTTACATTAAAAACTGCACTTACGGTCTCACCAGGCTGTATAGGATTGGTATATTTTTGAACAGATTTATCAGTACCCAAAACAACTGTTTTCCAATCGGAGGGTGCATCAATACTGATTTGCAGATTGTTAACTGCTGTTTGAGTGGTGTTCGTAAATGTTACCGTTGTGCTTTGGGAAGTATTTGGTGCAAAAGTTTGCAATCCCGGAGGTGTATTGACCGCAGATGAGGGTGCAATACTCACTTGAGCCACAGCATAAGATGCCTTAACAATATTTGCCTGAATTTTTTGATTTGTTTCTTTAGATGGATACGTTCCGGCAGCCGTCATTGCAGCTTCATAGAATGTTCCCTGAGAATAATTATTGTTATCACCACCGTTACCTAGTGCGATGGCTCCCTGTTTGCGCATCGGGTCGTAACTGCTTGTATCATCAGGAAATTCATCATTATTAATACGTCCTCCATCGAACATTGTAAATAGATCACCTCCTTGTGCATCTCCTCCCATAGATCTCCAGTGACCTGGTTTTCCATCAGCAGTAGCGGTAACAAAGCGCCATGAAATACTAGGGAGGCCTTCGCAATATTTATCATTGGGATCAGGATTAACACAACCTACCAGATTGTTTTCCTGATCGGTCATAATCCAAGGTCCCTCGTCTTGACCATAATACCAAAAACGTGCATTACCATAATAAGTAGACTCCATGGTGCCATCGCCATCATCTCGGCTATCCGTTTCTACATTACCATAATTAAAACAGCAACCATCATTAAAATGATGGCCATTAATTACCCAATATTGACCTTCTGCCTGGTCATCTACAGCCGTACCTGTTGGGTCGTTCCAGCGTAGTCCCATATCAGGAGCAATAAAAATACCATATACCTTATGCCCCATAACGGTTACTGGGGCCATATCTGCCATTGGCACATTATTAAAACCACCCATAGCTGGCCCGATAAACGCTCCGCGAGGTGCTTGCTTAAGGTGATTTCCCTTACCAGATTGATCATAGAGTGTTATTATCCAGCAGTAAGTATCTTTACTAAACTCATCCTGAGCTGCTGCATCCGCGTATCCTCCTGGATCTCCTTTACTTGGCTGTACAACTCCTATATCCAAGGTCTTACCATCTGACTTGCGCATCACTTGATAAAGAGGACCGTTATAATCTGCGTATAATGCTCTTGTAGTACTATGAGCTGCAACGCACGGGCAGTCGTCTTCCGCGTATATATCACATGGACCCTGAGGTCTTGGTGGAATATCGTTTATTTCCATGGTTGTCATTGACATGATAATTATTGCGGTTACTGGTATGACCAACATCAATAATAGGGCAATTTTTAATCGTTTATTAGTCTTCATTACCTTAGGATGGTGTTTGTTTAGTTTTTTAAAATAGTCTCGTGGACGGAAAAGCAATTAGGAATTCAATGAGTTCTTTATCATGGTCATTAACGATTTTGCAGTTATAGTCAAAAACCATTGTTGTACCACTTTTCGGATTGTACGGTTTCCATTTGGGTAAACTCTTTGCGTTAGGATCACCGGTTTTTACAAAGTTGATCCAAGCGGAACTGATCTGATCTTCCAATATATAGGCTTCTTTCGTTCCTCCTGTCATCGTGCGTGCCAAGCCTACATTATTGAACATAAACGGGAGTTCCATCCCATGACAGGCTCCAAGACTCCCGTCATTCACTGGTGATTTCCATGAAAAGAAATACATATAAACCGGAGCACCGCCCTGTTTGCTTTTTGCAGCCCCTTGTTTTAGGACACCGGATCTAAAGAATATGTCAAACCCCAGCATCTCATGCGGTTCAGTTGATTCAGGGTATGCTTTCTTGTAAAGTGAGATGTATTTATCGACGTTTTCAGCTCCAAATTTCTCTCCAATTATTTCCTTTACCTCATTAAGAGATTTTGGTGTGATCAGATTCCTATTAAAATAGGTGAATTCATTCAAGTCACTTCCGATTAGCATTGCTACATCCTTTGAAAAAGGTGCTGGATCTGGCTCAAAAGGATTTTGCACTATAAATTTACCGTCTACAGTAGGGCTATAGCCAATACTAAATTTTTCTCCGGATGATTTTTGTTCAATGGAATTTAATACTCTGGTTGCGATGCTTCCTGCTTCAAGCAGTTCTTCATATGAAAACTCATCTAGTTTTTCAGTATTATTTGGAGTTACGCCAACTGCAGCTGCAAATGCCTTACCAAAGGCCGTAGCATTCTCTTGAGATTGAAGCGTTACGGTAGACCCGCTTTGCACAATAGCTCTTTTGAACAAACCTGCAGCAGAAGGCATGGCCATAAGTGTAGATACTTTTCCACCACCACCAGACTGTCCGTTGATGGTAACTGTATTGGGATCACCACCAAAATTTGCAATGTTGTCTCGCACCCATTCAAGGGCAGCTACAATATCCTGCATCCCCAGATTTACTGATTCAGAATATTTTCCTCCAAGTGATCTGAGATCGAGATAGCCCAAAACATTGAGCCTGTGGTTAATTGAAACAACCACAATATCGCCCTTCTCAGCCATTGAACAGCCATCGAAAAACGGCAGTTGGTTAGCTGATCCTGCAAAATAGCCTCCCCCATGAATCCAAACCCATACAGGACGCTTTTTACCATCGTTTATTCCTTTACTCCAGACATTCAACACAAAGCTTTCTTTTTCATCCATTGGTTCCCGATTAAAAAGAAATCCAGAATTGAATTCGCTTTGTCCTTCCCAAGTCTGGGCAGTTGGTTGCATCGCTTGTGGTCCAAAAGTCTGGCATAATTTTGTTCCTTCCCACTTTTCATGAGGTTGAGGTGGCATAAATCTTTCGGCCTGTGCATAAGGAATTCCTTTGAAAGCAAAAATACCATCGTCGATATACCCACGAACTTTACCGTTGGAGGTTGAGACAATTGCCAAATTTTCTCCAGACAAAACTGGTTCTTTAGTGATTTGTCCAAAACATATTGAGAAAGTAGCAAATAAAAATATTGTTGTGATAAAAAAATTATTTTTTTTCATAATTCTGTTTATTTATGATTTATTACACATTGCTATTTTAGAGGAATGCTCAATCCTAAACTTAAAAGTTCTTAGTTTTCATGGTCCATCCCGGGTAAGAACCTAATTCAGATTCCAAAAAGACAGGAGAAATTTCATTTTTATTTTTAAACTGCCAGTCAAGCCAATCTAGCGTAATACGAGCAAATGAACCTCCAAACTCTTCATCGAAAGTTCCTCCAGGTCCGCCGTCAATCAAATTTGCAAAAGCAATTGGGACGTCGTTAATTCTTTCAAAATCTAGAAGCGCATTGTTATATGCAATATCTGATTCACCTCCAACAATATAAATTATGCTACCATGCAATGACTTTAAAGATTCTTTACTAGCTCCTGCCATGGTCATATCACCCATTCCAGAATTAAACATCATGTGCGTTTTCACGCGACTGTCGTCAGCGATAGCCATCACTTGGGCTCCGCCACAAGACATTCCACAGGCGGCTATTTTAGCCAAATCTACCATTTGATAATAATCACTGTTTTTATTATTCGCCTGTTCCGCAATCCAATCAATCCCCTCCAAAAGCTTATTATTCGCAGTAGGTTCATGCACTCGATCTTCTACGGATATTTGCAATTCACCTATGGCTATAATAATATATCCTTGAGAAGCAACTTCAGTTAACAATCTTTCATGATGAATAGAAGAATTCATACACCCACCATTCGCCCAAACCAAAATGGGTAATTCACCCTCTGTTTTGGTTGCCAGTTTTATATCCTGTGGGCGATAAACAACAAAATTGGGTAATGTTTTTTCTGATACTGCAATAGCTTTATAAGGACCACTACCGCCATTGTCTATAATTTTAGTTTTCTCAATTTGTCCAAAACCAGCTATTGTCAGCAAGAAAAATAACAAAATCAAAACTGTGTCTTTTTTCATATTTTCTTATCTATTTTACAATTAAAAAACAATATTACAACTGCTATAGTTATTAACCCGACGGAACTATATTTATAATATTTTTCAAGCAGCATATTGTATG
>JAVVEF010000017.1:0-33714 GCA_032251275.1 Lutibacter sp. | reverse complement strand
GTTAATAGCGCCCAATATCAATAGCTTTAGAAAATTGCGGAAGTCAGGAAAAAACTCCATAATTATTTTAACTTTGGAGTTTTTTGTATCTAATATTTCTAATGGTTACATTTTTATCAACCATTTTTTAACATCAACTTCCTCTTTAATAATGTCTCGAAGTTCCGAGATTTTCACTCGATTTTGCGCCATCGTATCTCTGTAACGAATGGTTACGGTGTCATTTTCCAAGGTTTCATGGTCAACCGTAATGCAAAATGGGGTACCAACGGCATCTTGCCTTCTGTATCTTCGGCCCACGGCGTCTTTTTCATCATAATCCACATTAAAATCCCATTTTAAATCGTCCATAATTTTTCGTGCAATTTCTGGCAAACCGTCTTTTTTAACCAATGGCAAAATAGCGGCTTTTGTTGGCGCCAAAACTGCAGGCAATCTCAATACGGTTCGCGTGGTTCCGTTTTCCAACTCTTCTTCCTGTAAAGAATTTGAGAAAACCGCTAAAAACATGCGATCCAATCCAATAGAAGTTTCCACAACATAAGGAATGTAATGTTCATTGAGCTCAGGATCAAAATACTGTAATTTTTTGCCAGAAAATTTTTCGTGGCTCGATAAATCAAAATCGGTTCGTGAATGAATTCCTTCCAGTTCTTTAAATCCGAAAGGAAATTTAAATTCAATATCTGCAGCGGCATCCGCATAATGCGCTAATTTGTCGTGGTCATGAAAACGGTAATTTTCCTTGCCCAATCCCAAAGATAAATGCCATTTTAAACGGGTTTGCTTCCATTCTTCATACCATTCTTTTTGGGTTCCCGGACGCACAAAAAATTGCATTTCCATTTGTTCAAATTCTCGCATGCGGAAAATAAACTGGCGCGCCACAATTTCATTTCTGAACGCTTTCCCTGTTTGCGCAATTCCGAAAGGGATTTTCATCCTGCCTGATTTTTGCACATTTGAAAAATTCACAAAAATTCCCTGGGCGGTTTCCGGACGTAAATATAAATCCATTGTAGCATCTGCTGAAGCACCTATTTTGGTGCCGAACATTAAGTTGAACTGTTTCACTTCTGTCCAGTTTTTTGAACCTGACAACGGACAACCGATTTCCAATTCTTCGATAAGAGATTTTACATCGGCCAAATTTTCTTCGGCCAAAGATTTGCCCATGCGTTTTAAAATGGCTTCGCCTTTTGTTTTATAGCCCAATACTCTTTCATTGGTTGCCAAAAATTGGTCTTTATCAAAAGTGTCCCCAAAACGTTTTGCCGCTTTTTCAACTTCTTTTTCAATTTTATCATCCAATTTAGCCACATAATCTTCAATTAAAACATCGGCTCGGTATCTTTTTTTTGAATCTTTATTGTCAATTAAAGGATCATTAAAAGCATCGACATGGCCGGAAGCTTTCCAAGTTGTTGGATGCATAAAAATCGCAGCATCCAAACCAACAATATTTTCATGCATCTGCACCATGGCTTTCCACCAATATTCCCTGATATTTTTCTTTAATTCTACGCCGTTTTGAGCATAGTCATAAACTGCGCTTAAACCATCATAAATTTCACTGGACTGAAATACAAAACCGTATTCCTTCGCGTGCGAAACTACTTTTTTAAATTGATCATCTTGATTTGCCATGCTGCAAAAATAGTAAAGCTTTTAACACTAAAAAATAAAAAAGTGGAAATAGCCTAAACTATTTCCACCTATCAAATATTAAATAATCTTAATTTGGAGTTACTTTTTATTTCAACACAAATTTTGTTGCTCCAACAAATTTATCATCAATATAAATATTCACGGTATAAACACCGGCTTTCATAAGGTCTCTGTTCACTTCAACCAATGAAATTAAATCCACGGCTTCATTCATATAATTTACCATAGAAAGATCACTGTAATTTACCTGAGTGTTATCTCTAAGCATAAACTCGCCTTTTGGCGCTACATTTTTTCCCTGAGCATCCACTATCTGGATATAAACCTGACGGTCGCCCGGTTCAGCGATTTCATTTTTTACAATGGTCAAATTAATTCTTAAAGCATCTGTATTGTTTGCGCGCGAAGTTTCGACCAATTTCCCGTTATTCCGCTCTTTCATTGCAAGAACTTTTGCCGTGCTAATCTTCAACTCGGAACCAATCGCCACTTTTTGAGCCAACGTTAAATTTTGTACTGTCAACGTATCGTTTTTAGCTATTTGTTTTGTGATTACAACTTTGGCACTGTCTAAATTGGTAGTCAACAGCTCATTTGAGCTTTTTAACGACTCATTAAGTAAAAATAATTTTTTGTTGGATTCCTCTAATTTAGAAATTTCACCTTTGTATCGGCGCAACATACTGTAATTTACTACTTTCAAGTCTTTGATAGAATCTCTCATAGCAATAATTCTGTCTCTTTCAATGGCCAATTCACCTGACATAGCTGTTTTTTGGGCAATCGCATCTTCATATTTAACAATCATACTGTCCAAATTTTGCGCTATTTCAAGTTTTTCGACTTCAATAGCATCTGTTAACTTTTTATGTTCCACGCCGGTATAAAAAGTATATGCCAAAGCACCCACTAATAAAACTGCTAACGCTATGATTATCAGCTTAGTATTTGATTTTTTATTTTCTTCCATCATTTAAATGTTTAATTGTTTGATTTAAACGCAAAATTAGGAATTAAATTATCCTTCAATGTCATTTTTTTAAATGATTGCCAATGTTGTTAACAGAAAAAATAAATTAATTGAATTACCTCACATTAAAAAAAAACCTAAATTTTGTTTGAAATAAAAATGTACTTTTAAAAAAAATACCGCTATGAAAATTTTAAAAGATGTTTTTGCCATTTTTTTTCCTGAAGTATGTTTAGGATGCAATGAACATTTGGGTAGCCATGAGTCAATTATTTGCTTAACCTGCCGGCATGATTTACCGTTGACCAATTTCAGTTTTGAAGAAAATAATCTAATCGAAAAGTCCTTTTATGGTAGAATTCCGCTTGAGCATGCCACATCATTATTTTACTTCTTTAAAAAAGGAAACGTGCAGCGTTTAATTCATGAATTAAAATACAACAAACAACAGCAAGTTGGCACTTTTATTGGAGATTGGCTCGGAGAGCAACTCACTGAAAGCAAACGTTTTGAATCCTTAGATTGTATTATTCCTGTACCGCTTCATCCTAAAAAACTTAAAAAACGCGGCTACAATCAGGTGACTACTTTTGGGGAAAGTCTGGCCAAAAAATTGGCTATTCCTTATTATTCAACTATTTTGGTGAGGGTTTCTTCAACAAAAACACAAACAAAAAAATTACGTTTGGAACGATGGAAAAATGTGCAGGAATTATTTCATGTCCAAAACATTGCCGCCTTAGAAGGCAAACATATTCTTTTAATTGATGACATAATTACAACCGGAGCTACCCTTGAAGCTTGTTATGAAGCGCTAAGCCATACAAAAAACCTAAAAATAAGCATTGCGTGTATGGCTTACACAAAGTAAAATAGCTAATATGAAACGGCCGCTAATTTTAATGCAATTTTTTAAGAAAATAATTGTTATTTTGTATTTTTAATAAAACAAGTATGAGGAGTTCTTTAATTAAGTTTTTATTGATTTTAATGATAGCGAGCGCATTTTTTGATTGCGCCAGAAGAGGAACACCAACCGGCGGTGCAAAAGACACGATTCCTCCAGTATTAATTAAGGCGATTCCTGCAATTGAAACAGTTAATTTCAAGGAAAAACAAATAAAAATATATTTTGACGAATATATTAAGCTAAAGGATGTCAATCAAAAATTGGTAATCTCTCCGCCCCAAAAAACAGACCCAATTATCACTCCGGTTGGTACGGCAAGCAAATTCATCACCATAAAAATTCAGGATACTTTAGATGCAAATACCACCTATTCATTTAATTTCGGAAACAGCATTGTTGACAATAATGAAGAAAATAAATTGGAAAACTTTAAATATGTATTTTCGACAGGAACTTATATAGACTCCCTAAATTTAGCGGGAGAAGTGAACGATCCAATGTTAAAAAAAATAGTAAAGGGCGTTGATGTGATGCTTTACGAATACAACGCTGCGTTTACAGATTCTGTTATTTACAAACAAAAACCAAGATATATTGCCAATACTTTAGACAGTACCTTATTTGAATTGACGAATTTACGCGAAGGAAAATATTTGCTTATTGCCTTAAAAGACGCCAATAACAATAAAATTTACAATCCGGAAATTGATAAAATCGGATTCATAAAAGACACAATTGTATTACCAACCAATCAAAAATATAATTTTACAATTTTTAAAGAAATCCCGAAATTAAAAGTGTTCAGACCCAAAGAAGTCAGTAAAGGCCGCATTCAATTCGGATTTGAAGGAGATGCAAAAGATTTAGCAATTGAACTTTTAACACAAAAACCAGCCGATTTTAAGTCGCAAATTGTTTTTGAAAAAGATAAAGACACGCTCAATTACTGGCACACACCTTTTGAAGCTGACTCCTTAACTTTCTTAGTTTCCAAAAATGACTATTCCGAAAAGTTTACTTTAAGTCCAAGAAGCAAAAAAATTGATTCCCTTAAAATTAGCCAAAACGCAACAGGTGTCTTACATTTAATAGATACTTTCACGATTGCAACAAATACGCCTATTGCGAATTTTGACAGATCAAAGATTAATATTATTAATATCACCGAAAAAGATACAACGGCGGTTGATTTTACGGAAACATTGTCGGAATCCAAAACCAAGTTAACGCTGAATTTCGACAAAAAACACAATACGGAATACAATTTTGAGTTAAAGGCTAAAACAATTACAGATATTTTTGGATTGTCAAATGATTCAATCGTCTATAAATTAAAAACAAAAACGCCCGAAGATTATGGCACCATCAATATTGATTTGTTGAGCACAAAAAACACGGCTTTAATTGTTGAATTGTTAAATGATAAAGACGTTTTAATAAGACTGGTAAAAATGGACAAGCCCCAAAAAGTAAGCTTTAATTTGTTGTCTCCCGGAAATTATGGGGTAAGGGTAACGATAGATGAAAATAATAATGGTGTTTGGGATACTGGAGGTTTTTTAGACAGAAGGCAGCCAGAAACGGTGAAATATTTCGACAAAATAATTGAATTAAGGGCAAACTGGGACGTGAACGAATCCTTAATTTTGGATTAAATTTATTTAATATTGTGATCACTCAAGTTTTTATTACATTTGAAATAACTAAGTTTTTATGTTTTTGAATAAATTTATAAAAATAGCAGCCCCAATACTTTTTTTGTTTGTGACCTTTGGATTGCAGGCCCAAAGTGAAAAGAGTCATGAAATTGGTTTTATTTCCGGTTCAGCGTCATTTACGACTGACTACGGACAACGAAATAATTTCAAGGCCAATGTTGGCGGAAATGTGGGGATGGGTATTGGCGTGATTTATTATTTAAATTTTACCGATTATCGTTATCGCTGGAACCTGCGTACCAGTTACTTTGCAGAACATTTTCGTATTCGCGCGGAAGCATCTTACATGTCTGCCAAATTAGAACATTTTGGAATATATGCAGAGACTCCAGGAGAATGGGGAGACAGATTGCGGGCGCATACCGGTAAAACATATTTGCTAAATTTAGGTGCCCAAATGGAGTTTCATTGGGTTGATATTGTTGATTTTGGTTCTCGAAGAATTCCGGATTTAAAGTGGTCACCATATATAAGCGCAGGTGCCTTTGTTGATTATTATAACCCATCAATCAAATCAACTTACGGAACCGGTGACTGGAGAGATCCAGGTGTTTTATTTCCAAAATGGGACAATAACCTATATCCAGGCGCCTCTAAAGATGAAGCAGGCATTACGATGTCTGCAACATTCGGAGTTGGAACACGTTATAAATTGGGAGAATATTCTGATTTACTGATAGAATCACGCTGGCAATATTTCTTTTCTAACTATGTTGATGGTTTGCATGCAAAAAATGACCCCGCCAATAAATTTAATGATTGGCTTTTATGGGTTCATATCGGTTATGTTTATTACTTAAATTAAACTTAAGGCTTGGTCTAAATCGGCCAATAAATCTTCTATATCTTCAATTCCTACACTTAATCGTATTAACGAATCCACCACGCCTGTTTTTTCGCGTTCGGCTTTTGGAATAGACGCATGAGTCATACTTGCAGGATGGCCGGACAAAGATTCTACGCCTCCCAAAGATTCGGCCAAAGTAAACAGTTTTAGGTTTTCCAGTATTTTAAAAGCATCTTTAATGTCGTTTCCTTTGGTCACAAATGAAACCATTCCGCCAAAATCTTTCATTTGCTTTTTGGCTATTTCATGATTTGGATGATTTGTAAATCCGGGCCAATAAACTTTTTCAATTTTTGGATGATTTACCAAATATTCAGCCACCGCTTTACCGTTTTCACAATGGCGTTGCATACGTACATGCAAAGTTTTTATGCCTCTCAAAACCAAAAAACTGTCCATTGGTCCGCAAACAGCACCGCATGAATTTTGAATAAAATACAATCTGTCGGCCAGCGCTTGGTCATTCACAATTAAAGCACCCATCACCACATCCGAATGTCCGCCCAAATATTTTGTGGCAGAATGCATCACAATGTCGGCACCCAAATCCAACGGATTTTGTAAATAAGGCGTCGCGAAAGTATTGTCTACCGCCAATAAAATTTGATGTTTTTTGGCAACTTCAGAAACAGCTATAATATCAATGATGTTCATCATCGGATTGGTAGGCGTTTCAACCCAAATCAATTTTGTTTTTTCAGAAATATATTGTTCAATATTATCGGCGTTTTCCATTCCGATAAAATGAAACTTAATACCGTAATTTTCAAATATTTTTGTGAATATTCTGTAAGAGCCTCCGTATAAATCGTTGGTGGAAATAACCTCATCTCCAGGGCTTAATAACTTCATTACGCAATCAATGGCGGCCAATCCCGAACCAAATGCAAGTCCGAATTCCCCGTTTTCAATGCTCGCAAAAGCATTTTCGACCGCGGTACGTGTTGGATTTGCAGTTCTTGAATATTCATAACCTTTATGAACGCCAGGTGAAGTTTGCGCATAGGTTGAGGTTTGGTATATTGGTGGCATAACCGCTCCGGTTGAAGGGTCGTGCGCTTGGTTTCCGTGGATTGTTTTTGTGTTAAATTTCATTTTACAAAAGTATTATATTTAAGGACAATCTCAGCAAAAAGGCTGACAATCTTTGATTTTGGGTTAATTCACTCATTAAAAAATTTAAACAAATTTCATCAATTGAAGAATGATTCCAAGGTGAATTCCTTCGTGATACGTGTTAAACATAATGGCATCTTCCACAGAATTTAAGGTGATATTTACACTGGTTTTGTATTCATTGTAATTTTTAAAAATTCCCTTATTGTAATCTTCTTCCAACTGCAAAGGCAATTGCAAAAATTGTGCTTTTATCACTTCAAATTCTTCTTTTGAAATAGGTTGGGTTGGTGTTGTTCCTTTTTGGAAATCAGCAATCATTTCATCAGAAACCAAGCAGTTCAATCCCGATAATTTATAACATAAAAGCTGTTGCGTCACTGTTAAATGCGCAATATTCCAGGCGATGTTGTTTTTAAATCCCTGCGGAATTTTATTCAATTGCTCCATAGAAAGGTGTTCGGTAATTTTTAAAAGAAGCTGTCTAGTTTTAATAAGGATATCAAAGTGTTTTTGCATGCTGTTGATTTTTTGTTAATAGTTTTCAAATTTAAAGCAAAACGCCTTAATTTTACGGATTAACATCATTTAAAAAATGAAAAAAATATACCACCTAAAAACCTGCGACACCTGCAGACGAATTTTAAAAGAAATGGACACTTCATGCTATATTTTGCAGGAAATTAAAACCGAACCGATTACCGTAAAACAGTTAGAAGAATTGTTTGCACTCACAAACAACTATGAAGTTTTGTTTAGTCGAAGCGCCAAAAAATATAAAGAAATGGACTTGAAAAATCAAGAATTAACAGAAAAAGACTATCGACAATTGATATTGGACGAATACACTTTTTTAAAGCGTCCCGTTATTGTTAACGGTCATGAAGTTTATGTGGGAAATACTAAAAAAAGAGTTGATATTTATGGGTAGATACTAATAATTACTTGAAATCTTATGGTCTGAATTTTTAGTGATTTTATTAAAATCAGCTTCCGATATATTTGTTTTTAATCCTAGCACCACAAAATCTTCCTCACTTTTAACTTTTAACACAATTTCTTTTATGGCATTTTTATCCTGCAAAAAGTACATCTGAACTTTTTCCCCATTTTGTTTTATGCTGAAAATGGTTTCGTAATTTTTTTGTTTGATGAACCGCTCAAACTTTTTGTCTAATGAAGCTGAACCCTCAGAAAAGATCATCACTTTATAATGTTTCACTTTTTTAAACAAATCTTCATATTCTCTAACATCGTCTTTTGGTATAAATAAATTCGCAATAAAAGCCGGTGAACTTATTGAAAATTCGGATTCTGCTTTATTTTCTTCATAAAAAGAATTAAAAGATGATTTTGAAGCGCAAGAAGTTAATACAAGTGCAGCCGCTAAAATTAAGAAATTGTTTTTCATAAAAAAAGGTGTTTAATCTATGACGAATAAATACCTTTTTTGTAACACTTTAACTTCATATCTTTGAAACACATTTTGATGTTTCGAATTGATGAAAAATTGAATCAATTCTTATTTTCGGAAATCATTTGGTTTTTCAGATAAGATTCTACGCGTAAAACTGCATTTTCCCGAATATCTTCCCAAAATAAATTAATATCTCCTGCGTGGTATCTCTTCTTGCCCAGCACCAATAAACGGTATGGAAAATGTGGCAGGCTAATCCACAATAAGCCATCTTTTACATAAACTTCCAATGCCTGCGTATATATTTTATCATTGGTGAATAAAAATCCTTTGTGGTCAGGGCGCTCAGATTCATTGCTATTGTCCCAATCAACCGGATTGGAAACTTCAGCGCCTTTAAACCATTTGTCGAATGTTTTCGGATAATAATTCTTTTTAAAGGTATTCCAGCTTACAAATCCGCCAGTTTGGGATGGATTTGTCATCATCTTTAAATGTTCAAACTCATTTTTCTTGATGCCAATTCCCGGCAAATAAGCGGCAACCAACTGATTTTGCAAAGGTTTTCCGTCGAAAAAATCTTTCAAAAGCCGTATTGCATGGGTGGTTCCCTGACTGTGTGACGCGATAATTATTGGCCGGTTATTGTTGTACTTTTCCAAATAGGTTTTAAAAGCCTCTTTAACATCACCGTAAGCTAAATTTAACGCTTCCTTTCCGCCATTTTCATAATTGGTGTAAGACCTTAAATGAGCTTGTCGGTAATAAGGAACGTACAATTTACCGGCGTTTAAAAATGCAGAGGCCTGAAAATAAACCGCTTTGTCAATCACTTTAACATTTTGAATGGAATCAGTTATCGGAACGTTCCATCTTAAATCTTTTTTTTCAATGTTTAAGGTCGGATAAATATAGAAGATATCAGCATCCAAACTGCTTGTGTTTGTTTGCCAGTATTTTAAATTTTCGGGATAGGAATCGGGCAAAACAGCCCAGGTTGCCGCATTCTCATAATTTGGAACTGCGGGTGGCTGCTGCGCGGAAAAAGTTGGCACCATAGCACTTTTACAGCTGCCTAAAAAGATAAGTACCGCAAAAAAAAGTGCCATTTTAGCACTTTCTAAAACTCTTTTTAAAGATTCTCTATTTTTTATACAACATTGGATTTGTGTCCGCATCATTATACATTTTCATTTGTTTGTACACTTTAACGTATTTTTCTCCGGTGGCAAAATCATGCAACAAATCATCAATTGCTGTAGATAAATCCACTCTTTGTTCCAGCAAAACATTCAGTTTTTCCAGACATTTTGCCCGGTGTTCTTCAGAAGCTGTTTCACGTGTGGCCTCTTCGCGCATATGGTAAATTTTTAAAGCCAAAATAGACAATCGGTCAATGGCCCAAGCAGGTGTTTCAGAATTTATTTTAGCACCTTTTTTTACCGTTACATTTTTAAATTTCTCTAAAAAATAGCTGTCAATATATTCAACCATATCGGTTCTGTCCTGGTTGGAAGCATCGATTTTTCGTTTCAACACCAAAGCTTCCACCGGATCAATATTGGGCAAACGAATAATGTCTTCATAATGCCATTGCACGGTATCAATCCAATTTTTTCTGTACAATAAATGTTCAAAAGACTTGGAATCGAAGGGGTTTTCAAATGGCTGATCCACCTCATCAATAATGTGGTATTTTTTTATTGTTTCGTCAAAAAGTTGGTTGTATTGGGCTGCTTTCATATTTGTTTTTCTAAAATGTGTAAATATTCAACTGTTGAAGTTGCTTTATGATTTCTATTTTCTGTTTTATCAGCTTTAAAACGCTGATAATTGGTGGTTTTCAAACTGTATTTTCCGTAGGCTGACATCACGCTTTTCAAGTCATCTTCTGTCATTAAACCTTCATTGTTGTAACTTAGAAATATGTATTTAAAGTTAGCGTTTTTTATCAATTCCCCGAAAGAATTTTTGACTTCGTTTTTTTTGCAATAATCTGATCGATAATAGTTTCGCAAACCAGTTTTTCCCTGAGGCTCAAAAGAATCATATTTTGCAATGGTGTTTAACAAATGATAATTTGATCCGTATTGACGTTCATTATAAGGCGGATCCAAATACAAAATATCGCCTTTTATTTCTTTAATCAACGCGTTGCTGTCGGCATTAAAAACCTGATGTTTATTACTGTTTAGCGTAAATAACGCAGGTTTTAAAATTAGCTCTTTTTGGGCTGATTTCTTTAGTTGTTTTAAATAGGCGCCATAAACTGATGCGGTATTTGCCACTTTATCGGCACTTTCAATTAAGGAAGCCAGTAAAAAATAGTATTCATCTTCCGAGATTTCTTCGGATTTTTTCCAGATTTCAATTTGCTGCCGAATCGCGTCAATTTTTTTTCCGTTTTCTGAAGAAAAATACAAGCGTCCTTCCTTACCGTTTTCGCTGTAATTTTGAAATACAAATCCTTCCGATTCCTTTAAATTATTTAAGAAACTGAAGTGTTCTTCGAAGACTAATTCTTGATGGTTTCCTATATAATTTCTGTTAAGCACATAGCTGTAAAATTCAACATCATTGGCAATAATCTGCTTCACGATTGGTTTAAAAGTCCTCCCAACGCTACCGGTTCCCGCAAACAAATCGCAAAACACCAGGTTCGATAAATCCTTCCCAACCGTTTCTGTGATGGCGTCTTTTAAAAAGGAAGAAAGCTTGTGTTTAGAACCTATATAATTCACGATTTTAATGTATGATGTACGATTTTTTGATTTACGATTTACGATTTTTCCTAACCCCAACCCTTTCCCAAGAAAAGGGAGTATGTTTTAAAATAAATTCAAAACATTTAATTTATTCATTATTAATTGAACCTCAACTTTTGACTTTTTTAAACCCAACGCGCCGGCTGGCCCTATCGCTAAAAATGTTCACTGAACATTTTCTGGTCGCTCTGTCCCCCCTTCGGGGGTTAGGGGGCCTTTATTGCCCAAATAATATCGGCATAAACGGTGGTGTTTTCAAAAGTAAAGCTGTGAAGCTTTAACTGGTCAAAATTAAGCAAATAAGCTGAGATTATTTCTTTGAGCCAACCTATTTCCGATTTTAATTTCCAATGGGTATTATCTTCCTTATAATTTACCAAAACAATAAAAAGCCTGTTTTTGTAATGTTTTCTCTGCTGCTGACTCTGATTTTCATACAGCCAGGCAATTAATTCACTTTTATGCAAAATTCCGTAAGGAACCGATTTTCCAAACCCTTTCGGGAAAATGGTCGTTTTATGGTCAAAGGGAATGTTTTGGATGTAAAAATCGGTGAATTTGTTATAAGAATCTAAATGCGGTTTTACGTTTTCGTGCTCGCAAAAAATACTTTCCACACCTTTGGCCGACCAAAAATTAAACCATCGGTTCAATGCGTAATTCTTTAAATCATCATATTGGGCATTGATTTTAAAGGCATAGTCAATGGTTGCCAAAAGCAATTCAAATGATTCTGTTTTGTAGATAAAATTGGTTTGTTTATCAAATTTATCATCCTGCTTTCTGCCCCAAAAATAATCGAGTTTTGTTCTTTTTTTAAGTTCCTCTTCCAGCAAAAAATAATTCATAGCATCTAATTATAAGAACAGTTTTCTGTGTTAGCATCTGCCAATAGTAGGCAAAATTACAAAAATTTACGCTCAATTAAGTTGATCAACCGTAGTTCAAATTCTTCTTTGGCGCTCCAGTCGTAATCTGGTTTTACAAATTCGTAAATGAAATTTTTGGCTTCCGCTTCCGTTTTAAAGGAGTTCAATTGTGAAATTACGCGGTTAAAATCCTGCTGGCTTCCGTCGAATAGTTGATTCACAAAAGCGATACGGTCATTTAAGCCAACCTGTATGTTATTTTTAAACAAAGCGTCGTTTAAAGATCGATTTTTATGCTCTTGTTTTTCTTCGGTTTTCTCTATAATAATCGGATTTTCTTTGGTGGCCCTTTCGAACAAATTGGTTGCAATATCGGATGAAATGGCATCTTTAAACTCGTCTTCCAAAGAGATTTGCAGCGAATAACTTTTTTTCGCCGTCTCTTTCACAATGGTATCGCCTTCATTGAACAATTCTTCCATTTTTGCTTCTAAAAAAGCTTCTTTTTCTTCAGTTTTTTCAGGAATTTCAACAACCATTTTACTTTCAAATTCAACCTCGTCAACAACCATTTTGCTTTCAATTTCAACTTCGTCAACAACCATTTTGCTCTCAAATTCAACCTCGTCAACAACCATTTTGCTTTCAAATTCAACCTCTTCAACCCATTCCTGTTGCATCGTGCTTATGGTCTCTTCTTCGGTATCGGAAAGGTTTGGTGTTTTTACAACATAATCTTCCACAAATCGCAACACGGTAAGTTTTTCGTAAATTTCGCGTGCTTTTTTATGCAATGTATTTACATCATCCTTGTTTTTCATTTGCAAAATGCTGTTTGCCAGACTTACCAGTTCGGCTTCTAATTTTTTGTGCATAAGTTGACGTGTTAAATGAGTGTTGCTGTTTAATTTTTAATAAATTTGTATCATGTCAAAATCGTAAATTACGAAATGATTTTACAAAAACGAATGTAAAAAATTTAACAAGATTTTCATTGCATTTATTTTAAAAAAAATACAATAACCTTTCAACCGTGAAATTACAAAATGTTTCTTGAAAATACAGTAAATCATAACGAACAATTTGGCTGGATTGAAGTAATTTGTGGCTCAATGTTTTCCGGAAAAACGGAGGAATTGATTCGCAGGCTCAAAAGAGCCCAATTTGCAAAACAAAAAGTGGAGATTTTTAAACCTGCCATTGATGTGCGCTATGATGTGGAAAAAGTAGTTTCTCATGACGCCAATGAAATTAGGTCCACACCGGTCCCTTCATCGGCAAATATCCGACTTTTAGCCAGTGATGTTGACGTTGTTGGCATTGATGAAGCCCAGTTTTTTGACGATGAAATTGTGGCTGTTTGCAACGATTTGGCAAATCGCGGCGTTCGCGTTATTGTTGCAGGTTTGGATATGGATTTTAAAGGAAATCCGTTTGGCCCAATGCCAGCCCTTATGGCAACTGCAGAATATGTGACCAAAGTTCACGCGGTTTGCACAAGAACAGGAAATTTGGCGCATTACAGCCATAGAACTGCCGCCAGTGAAGAACTTGTTTTGTTGGGCGAAACCCAGGAATATGAACCTTTAAGCCGATCGGCCTATTTTAAAGCAGTTACTGAAGAAAAACTAAAAAAAGCCAAAGAAAAAAATGGGAAATAACCACGTTACCGCGCTTGAAATAGATTTAAATGCCATTGAGCACAATTTAAATCATTTTAAATCGAAACTGCTTCCCGAAACAAAAGTATTGGCGGTGGTAAAAGCATTTGGCTATGGCAGCAGTTCCGTTGAAATTGCCAAATTTCTGGAATCAAAAGTCGCTTATTTTGCCGTTGCTTATTTAGATGAAGGCGTTGCTTTGCGGGAAGCCGGAATTAAAACGCCTATTTTGGTGTTGCATCCCATAAAAACCAATCTTGAAAAGATTATAAAACACCATCTCGAACCAACTGCGTATTCCATAAATTTATTAATAGCAATTATTGAAGCAGCAAAAAATTTAAAAATTCAAAATTATCCCATTCATATAAAATTCAACACGGGTTTAAACCGATTGGGTTTCACAAAAAAAGACATTCCCGAAATTTTATCGTTGGTTAAAAATCAGCAAGAAATCAGGGTTGCCTCACTTTTTTCGCATGTCGCCGCCAGTGAAGATTTAAACGAACAGGAATTTACGTTACAGCAAATCAACACTTTTAAGGAAATTTCAACCCAACTTATTCCGCAACTGCCAACAAAACCTTTTCGGCATATGTTAAACACTTCGGGCATTATCAATTATGCTGAAGAAGCACAATTTGATATGGTGCGTTTGGGAATTGGTTTGTATGGATTTGCAAATGACGAAGCCGAAACCGCAAAATTGCATAATGTGATTACTTTAAAATCGGTTATTTCCCAAATTCAAACCGTTGATAAAGGGGAAACCGTTGGCTACAATCGTGCTTTTAAAGCTGAAGAAACCGTTAAAACCGCCACCATTCCTATTGGTCATGCCGATGGAATTTCACGACAATTCGGCAATGGCGTTGGCTATGTTTACATCAACAACCAAAAAGCGCCCATTGTTGGCAATGTTTGTATGGATATGATTATGGTGAATGTCACCGATATCAACTGCCAGGAAGGCGATGAAGTCCTTATTTTCAAAGACCAAATGCACATAGAAGATTTGGCAAAACGCACAAATACCATTCCTTACGAATTGCTTACCGCCATTTCCCAGCGCGTAAAAAGAGTGGTGAAATAGCCTTTTCAGTACAATAAAAATCGCATTTTACCTAATAATTTTGGCATTCCCCTTCGGGTCGGGTTTTTCGCTGTAATCTTTTTTTCGGCGAAAAACCTCAAAAAAGGATTTCCGCTGCAACCCCTAATGCAAATTAATTTACGATCTCCGATTTTTGATTTACGATTTTAAAATACTGACAAATTTTTTGTGCACTTCTTGTATTTTCTTTGCGGTTAAATGAAATTCAATTGAATTAATTTTTTTATTATATTAGCTATACTAATCAATATCTAAAAATGCTCATCATATGGGAATGTTAAAAGAATTTAAGGAATTTGCAATGAAGGGAAACCTTGTAGACATTGCAGTAGGTTTTGTAATGGGTGCCGCTTTCAACAAAATTGTTACTTCATTTACCGGCGGTATTGTTTCACCTTTGGTTGGACTGATTTTTCAATCGGACTTCAAAGATTTAAAATATGTATTGCAAGAAGGCGCTGCCGATGAAACCGGAGAAATAGTTGGCGAAGTTGCAGTGCTTTACGGAGATTTTTTAACAAACCTTGTCGATTTTATTATTGTAGCGGCTGTTATGTTTATGATGATAAAAGCAATTAACCGCATGAAAAAGAAAGAAGTTCCTGCGCCTGCAGCACCAAAAGGTCCGTCTCAAGAAGAATTATTGATTCAAATAAGGGATTTGCTGGCAAAAAAATAAAATAGATTTTTTCTATTTTTTAGTTTCGTAAACTTCGGCGATTGTTGGTGAATTTTCTGCTTTATTAACAAGAATCAATTCATCACCAACTTTTACATTTCCTGTTTGAAGCACTTTAAAATAAATGCCGCTTTTGGTGGAATTCCAAAATTGTTTAAGTATTTCCTGAGTTCCAAAACGAATTCCGAGTTTATAACAGGGCTCTCTTGGTTTGGTGACTTCCAGCAATGCTTGGCCTAATTTATAAGTGCTGCCCACAAATATTTCGGTTTCCTCCAAATTTGAAATGGATAAATTTTCGCCAAACATTCCATAATTCCAGTCTAAATCCGGATACAATTCCTTCCAAAATTCATAATGATTTTGGGAATAACCATACACCGCCTGCGCAATTCCTCCGTGATATTTTCTGTCGATTACCACATCGTTTTCAACATCCTCCGTTCCTAAGAAAATAGGATGATTTACAGGATTCTTAAAAATACCTGTTTCAACAATTTTTCCTTTGTAATTCAATACTTTTCGCTCACCAATATTCACAGATATTACCTTCATTTTTCCTCAAATTTTATAAGTTCGTCCGCAATTTTACGGTCGTTCGACAAACGCGGCACTTTATTTTGTCCTCCCAATTTACCAATCGACTTCATATATTTATTAAATCCGCCTTTTTCTATCAAGGTGATTTTTAAAGGCCGCAATATTTTTCCGTTTATTAAATCGAAATAATAACTGTTTTGCTGTTGCAAAGCAGCGTCAATTTTATGTGCAAAATCATTCAAGTCTTTGGGCTTGCTGTCAAACTCAATAAACCATTCATGATAAGGCAATCCGCTTTCGGGTGTAATTTGCGGCGCCATCGTAAATTCATTGATGGCAATTGCAGTTCCTGCTGTTTGGGTGTTAATCGCCCGTTCCACTTCGCTGCCAATCACGTGTTCGCCAAATGCGGAAATAAAATGCTTGATTCTCCCCGTTACTTTAATTCGGTGCGGATTTATGGAAACAAACTCTACCGTGTCGCCAATATCGTAACCCCAAAGTCCGGCATTGGTGTTTAAAATAAGCACATAGTTTACACCAATTTTAACATCGGCCAAAGAAATTCTTGTCGGATTTTCGCTAAAAAATTCTTCGGAAGGAATAAATTCATAAAACATTCCGTTATCAACCAGCAACAACATTCCCTTTTCATTTTGGGAATCCTGAAAGGCAAAAAATCCTTCAGAAGCGGGAAACAACTCGATGGTATCCACTTTTCTGCCAATTAAATCTTCAAACTTGTTGCGGTACGGTTCAAAATTTACGCCACCATAAACAAACAGGTTAAAGTTTGGGAAAATATCGCCCACTTTTTTTCCGGTGCGTTCCGCCAGTTTTTCAAAATACATTTGCACCCAGGAAGGAATTCCGCTAATTAATGTCATATTCTCATTGATGGTTTCATCAACAATAGCTTCAATTTTGGTTTCCCAGTCTTCAATGCAATTGGTTTCCCAACTTGGCAATCGGTTTTTGGTTAAATAGCTTGGAATATAATGTGCGGCTATTCCCGAAAGCCTTCCGGTTTTAACCCCGTTTTTCTCATCCAATTCCGGACTTCCCTGCAAAAAAATCATTTTTCCGTTAACAAAATCGGCTTTTTTGGTTTCAGCTATATACATTAACAAAGCATTTCGCGCCGCGCTGATATGCATTGGCATCGATTCTTTGGTCAACGGAATATATTTTACGCCAGATGTGGTACCCGAAGTTTTTGCGAAATACAACGGCTTTCCTTTCCATAAAACATCCGATTCTCCTGCAACAACTTTTTCAACATACGGTTTCAACGCTTCGTAGTCGCGAATGGGAACCTGCTTTTTAAAATCCTCGTAGGATTTAATTATGCTGAAATTATGGTCTTTGCCAAAAGTGGTGCTTTGCGCCTGGGCAATTAAATTTTCAAAAATTTTTTGCTGCACTTTTACGGCATTTTTGCTTTGTTTGTGAATTTTTGCCGCGATGCGTTTTGCAAATGGTATTGCTAAAATTGACTTTATACTCATATTATTCAAAATCTATATAATTAACCGGATTAACCGGATAGCCTTCATTCCAAAGCTCAAAATGCAAATGTGGTCCAGTGCTTAATTCGCCCATATCGCCTGCGGAAGCAATCACTTCGCCCGATTTCACCATATCGCCTTGCTGTTTGTGCAAAGCGGTATTGTGCTTGTAAACGGAAATAAATCCTTTACTGTGTTCAATAATAACCACATAACCCGTTTCAATGGTCCATTCCGCAAAAATGATGGTTCCGTCGGCCACTGATTTTACGGGAGTTCCCTTTTTAACAGCAATATCTATGGCAAAATGTTTGTTTTTAAGGCTGTATCCGTCGGTCACAATTCCTTTAACGGGCGAAAAAAACACGATATCCACACTTTTTGTAGCTTCACTAAAAATATTGAACCTGTCCGCACTTTCCACATCCAGCCTAAATTCCATATCTACATCCGAAGGTTCAAAGTTCATCGAATCTTTGTTTAATTTCAATGTGCTCAAAACAGAATCCTTATCGAATTGAACTTCCTTTATTTCACCCGTCAATAACTCTTTCACTTTTTGGATATAAAGATTGTTCACTTCCAATACCTGATTTAAGGAATCGACTTTATACACCAATTGCGTGGCTTCTCTTTTTAGTTTTGTGGAAGAATATCCCGGAATATATTCTCGTAAAGAGGTAAACGCTATTAAAAAAATGGTGCTTACAATCAGCAAAACGGAAAAAAAGGTGCCAAAAATAAATACATTCAACCTGGTTAATTTGAATGATAATTTTTCTTCAAAAGTATCTTCATTTAAAACCACCAATCGGTATTTATTAACTAATTTTTGCCGGAACCTGACCTTTTTCTTTGGGTTTTTCGCCATAATATGCTTCAAAAAATATAAAAAACGAATTTTATATAAATAATTTTAAACTATTGATTAAGCTATGTTAAAACTTTTATAAAGTTACTGTTTATAAAAGTTCATTTCATCTATGTATTTCCAAACATTGGTTGGCAGCATGGTGCTGATGTCTTTTTTATCCTTTATTGCTTTGCGAATAAATGTTGATGAAATTTCAACAATTGGTGCATTTACCCGATGAATTTTAGCGTGATCTAAAAATTGTGAATCAACTTTTTCTTTTGAAATTCTTGGATATACGTACAACTCGTAATTTTTTAGGATGGCATCGTAATTTTTCCATTTCTGAAATCCCTTCAAATTATCTTCACCCAACAGCAAACAAAATTGGTGTTTTGGGAATTTTTCTTCAATATGAATCAGCGTGTTTATGGTGTAATTTGGCTGCGGAAGATTAAATTCTATGTCGGATGTTTTTAATTTCGGGTAATTTTCAACGGCAATATTTGCGATGGCCAAACGGTGGTGATTGCTTAACAAAGTTTCTTTTAACTTAAAGGGACTTCTTGGCGTTACCACAAACCAAACCTCATCCAAATCGGAAAATTCAACCATATAATTCGCAATAATCATATGCCCGATATGAATTGGGTTAAAAGTGCCAAAAAATAATCCGATTTTCATATAAATTTCAGTTTTTTTGTTAAAATTGTAGGGACAGGTCGCGACCTGTCCGTTCAAAAAAATTAATCGTTATTTGTTAAAGGTTATAAGTAAAAATAAATCATAAATCCCAAATCGTAAATCCCAATTTTAAATCACAAAGTTTTTCACCAAATTATAAGCTTCTTCCTGAGCTTTACTCAAGTCATCGTTCACAAGAATAACATCAAAATCTTTGGCGAATTTTATTTCTTTTTCCGCCTTTTTAACACGTTCTTTTATTTTTTCTTCACAATCGGTATTTCGGTTTCTAAGACGGCGTTCCATTTCGTCAATCGACGGACTTTTAACGAAAATCGCCAATGTTTGCTTAGGAAATATATTTTTTATGCTCAAGCCTCCAACAACATCTATATCAAAAATGACATTTTTTCCCGATGCCCAAATTCGTTCAACTTCCTTTTTTAATGTGCCGTAATAATTGTTTTCGTAAACCTCTTCCCATTCAATAAAATCCCCTTTTTTAACGTGTTTTTGAAATTCTTCCAGAGAAATAAAATAATAATCTTTTCCGTCTACTTCTTTTCCTCTTTTTTCACGTGACGTTGCCGAAATGGAGAAATCTAAATTTAATTCGGATTTTCTCAATAAATGATGCACAATTGTTGTTTTACCAGAGCCTGAAGGTGCCGAAAAAACGATGAGTTTTCCCTCTTTTTTCAATGAATTTAGATTTTAAAAATTGTTGATTTCCTGATTATTTACAATACATTCAAGTTTTGTTCCTTTATTTTTTCAAGCTCATCTTTCATCTGCACCACCAATTTTTGCATATTCGCTAAATTGGATTTTGAGCCGATGGTGTTAATTTCCCTGCCAATTTCCTGGGTAATAAAAGCCAATTTTTTACCGTTTGAAACATCTTCATTCAGTTCTTTGATGAAATATTCCAAATGATTTTTCAATCGCACTTTTTCTTCGGTAATGTCGAGTTTTTCAATATAGTAAATGAGTTCCTGCTCAAATCGGTTTTCGTCGATTTTAGTTTCCAGTTCGGCAATTGATTTTCTGAGTTTTTCCTTCACCTGTTCCATACGCAACGGATCCAATTCAATAACTCTTTCCAACAATATTTCAATGATAGAAATGCGCAACACAAAATCGTCGTGTAACACTTTTCCTTCATCCATTCGGTATTCATTAATTTTTTCAATGGTTTCTAAAATGCCATTCTCAATCTGTTTCCATTCCTGCTCATCCAATTCTTCTCTTTGAGATTTAAAAGCCTCGGGCAATCTTATCGCCATTTTTAGCAATTCAATTTCATCAGAATCCACAATACTCCGCAATTGGTTCATGTATTCTTTCACCATATTTTCGTTGATTTTTGATGAATAATCCCCGCCATTTTCCTCAATATAAATGGAAAAATCTATTTTTCCCCTAACCAGTTCCGTAGCGAGTTGTTTGCGAATATCGAGTTCTTTTTCTCTGTAATAGCCGGGAACGCGAACGCTTAAATCTAAGTTTTTGCTGTTTAACGATTTCAATTCAATCGTAATTTTTTTTGTTGGAAGCTGCAGTACGGTTTTACCGTAACCGGTCATTGAATGTATCATCTAAAAATAATATTTAAGCAAATTTAAGCATTTTATGTTTTGTAATATAGATTTTAATACTGATGGTATGTGTTTTTTGCACTAAAACTATTCGTACTTTTGTTAAAAATAACCAACAATTTAAAATTATTTTGTCACAAATTAAGCATTTATTAGTTATTCGGCTTTCTGCAATGGGCGATGTTGCCATGGCGGTCCCTGTTTTAAGAGCTTTGGAAAAACAACATCCAACCCTTAAAATTACTGTGCTTTCTAAACCTTTTTTGAAGCCACTGTTTGATGGGCTGAAAAATGTTTCTTTTTATGCTGCTGAAGTTGACGGAAAACACAAAGGTTTTTTTGGAATTTACAAACTTTTTAAGGAATTAAAATCTTTTGATATTGATGCCGTGGCCGATTTGCACAACGTTTTACGCTCTAAAATTTTAAGATCTTTTTTTAAATTGGCGATGGCAAAAGTGACTTTTGTTGATAAAGGCCGAAGTGAAAAGCGTGCATTGACACAGTCTAAAAATAAAGTTTTTAAACAACTGAAAACCACCCACGAAAGATATGCCGATGTTTTTAGAAACTTGGGATTTGATTTGGATCTTTCATCGCCTGAATTCCCGCCGAAAAAAGAACTAACTCCAGAAATACTTGAAATCACAGGCACAAAAAACACAAAATGGATTGGCATTGCGCCTTTTGCAACGTACAATTCTAAAATGTATCCTTTGGATTTGATGGAAGAAGTTATTGGCGAATTGTCCAATCAAAACTTAAAAATATTGCTTTTTGGCGGCGGCAAAAAAGAAATTGAGTTGTTGGAAAACCTGTCAAATAAATTTCCAAATGCCATAAATGTTGCCGGAAAACTTATATTAAATCAGGAGTTGGCGCTTATTTTTAACTTGGATGTTATGGTAAGTATGGATTCTGGAAACGCCCATTTTGCGGCAATGCTGGGAATAAATACCATCACCGTCTGGGGAATTACGCATCCTTTTGCCGGCTTTGCGCCTTTTAACCAGCCTTTTGAAAATGCCATTTTACCCGATTTGGAAAAATACCCCAACATTCCCTGTTCCATTTATGGCAATAAAGTTTGTGAGGGTTATGATGATGTTATGCGAAGCATTTCGCCAAAAACCATCATCAAAAAAGTTTTGGAAACTTTAAAATGATGGCTGTTTCACATCATTTCCTTAATCGAAAATTTACCCACAAACTTTCTCATTTTATAATTATTATATCCTATTTTTACTGAAAATATCCTCGTATGATTGTCAACGTTTTAGACCAAAAAAAATCAATTTTAAATAAATTCATTTCAGAAATCAGGGATGTCGAAATTCAGAAAGACAGCATGCGGTTTAGACGAAATATTGAACGAATTGGTGAAGTTTTAGCTTATGAAATAAGTCAGTCCCTGGAATTTGAAAAGAAAACTGTTTCTACTCCTTTAGGCACTAAAATAGTGGCGGTTCCAAAAAAAAATATCGTACTGTGTTCCATTTTAAGAGCTGGGCTTCCCTTGCATAACGGACTTCTAAATTACTTTGACGAAGCCGAAAACGGATTTATATCAGCGTACCGAAAGCATATTAACGAGACCGAATTTGAAATTGTGGTTGAATATTTTGCATCACCTAATTTAGACGGAAAGATTTTAATTTTAGCCGATCCTATGTTGGCCACCGGACGGTCAATTGTGAGTGTTTATAAAGGATTAAAGAAGCATGGAACGCCAAAAGAAATTCATTTGGCCTGCGTTATTGGCGCAAAAGAAGGACTGGATTATATTAAAGAATATTTTCCTGAGAATACAAAATTATGGATTGGAACTGTTGATGATAAACTTAACGATCACGGCTACATTGTTCCCGGCTTGGGTGATGCGGGCGATTTGTCTTTTGGTTATAAATTATCCAAATAAACACCAATTGAAATCAGCAGAAAAGCATATAAAATTACATTTCTAAAAATTTTAGATTTGGTATTTTGCACTAAATTTCCAACAATCACTGCGGAAGGAAAAATAAGGAAAAATAATTCAGCACCGTTTTTAGTGGGCGCCAAAATAACGACTGCTACCGAAATCAGCAGGTGGTTAATCAAAACATCCCATGAAAATTTAAAATTATTTCTTACAGAAAGAACTTTTGGGGTAACCTTTAAAAGGCTCCAAAGCAAAACAATCAATAAAAATATAACCGGAATTAATAGTTTTAATGAGGTATAGGAACTAAAATCCAAGTTAATTCCATAACTAAACTTATCGTAAAAAAAAGTGGCGTTTTCGAAATAAAGGCAATACGTGAAATAGATAATCATAGGCGTAACAAAGCCCACAAAGGGAATAAACAAATTTTTAATGGTTGTTTTTTGATGAATAATCATCCCTAAATAAACCAATAAAACGGAAAAAATACTCCAGGAATAAAAAACTGTAGCAATGCCAATCCAAAAACTGGCGTCAAAAAGCTTCAATTTGGTGTCGACGCCAGATCGTAAACTGTAAATTTTTCGAAATCCCAAAAGCAATGCGATGTTTGCCAAAACAATTTTGTAAGAAAACATAGCCTCAGGAAAAGTTCCCAATAAAAAAACAATTAAAAGCAACGCATACGAATTGTCTTTTGTCAGCTTATTTTTTTTGACAACAAAATTTACAATCAGCAGCAATAATGCAATAAAAAAGAATAAAGAAATTCTTTTAAGCAAAAATTGGAATGAAAGTTCTGCCGAATAAAGCAAAAAAGTGGCCGTAAAATAATAAAGAAACAGCAGTGCGGCCAGAATAAAAATAGTTACCGGTTTAGTTTTATTGAAAAAGTTTGCTATCATTGCTATATTTTATACTTTTGCCTGTAAATATAAATAAGTTATGATTGCAAACAATATTTTTAAAGCGATAGGTGAATTTTGTCAAAATGTTTTATTTGCGCCTTACAACAGCATCCGCACTATGGACAACTGGTGGCTTCAAAACACCGTAAGCTGGGTTTTTGTTGTCATTTTATTTATTGCTTTATTTTACTGGTTAGGTCAGTTAAAAAAATACAAAAAAGCAGGAAACGAATAATTTCTTATTTAAATTCATTTATATTTTTTCCTTTTTTTAACGAAACACAAATCCTGTGGGAAGCAAAAATAAACTCAAAAGATTTCGTGAAAACGAAACATTTTCCAATGTAATTCAACCAACACGAAAAGAAGTTATTGATGGTTTTTCCCAAAAAGGAAATTGGCACACACTTTTTAACAACAGCAATCCCATTGTGCTGGAATTGGGCTGCGGAAAAGGCGAATATACCATTGCGCTTGCACGCAAAAATCCGAACATCAATTATATCGGTGTTGATATTAAAGGAGCGCGTTTTTGGCGCGGAGCCAAAATAGCTTTGGAAGAAAATTTAACCAACGTGGCTTTTTTAAGATCTCAAATTGAGCTTATCGACTTGCTTTTTAATGAACAAGAAGTTGCAGAAATATGGATCACTTTTCCCGATCCGCAAATAAAATATACCCGCACCAAACACCGACTCACCAATACCGAATTTTTAAAAAAATACCACTACATTTTAAAACCTGAAGGTATTGTTCATTTAAAAACGGACAGTGAATTTATGAACGGTTATACGTTAGGGTTGCTTCACGGTGAAGGCCATGAAATTATTTATGCACATCACGATATCTATAAAAATTACCATGCGCCGGAAGAAGTGACTTCCACACAAACCTTTTATGAAAGTCAGTATTTAGAAAAAGGAAAGCCGATCACTTATATAAAATTCAGGCTTCAGTATTAATCAACTTAAACTTTTAATATTTAACTTCTAATATTTTATATTTTTTTAAATCGATGGAAACTTCCGGTAATTTTTTTGAAAAAGTGTATGAAATTGCCAAGCAAATTCCTTTTGGCCGTGTTACCAGTTATGGTGCCATCGCAAAATATCTGGGTGCCGCAAAATCGGCTCGTATGGTTGGCTGGGCCATGAATGCTTCTCACAACAATGCCGATATTCCTGCACATAGGGTAGTGAACAGAAACGGATTGTTAACTGGAAAATTTCATTTTGACGGCACCAACTTAATGCAACAATTACTTGAAAATGAAGGGATTGTTGTAAAGGAAAATCAAATCCAGAATTTTAGTGCTGTTTTTTGGGATCCGTTTAAAGAATTATTGTAGTATATGATATTATGAATTGTTGGTATTTTGGATTTCAGAACGGACAGGTCGCGACCTATCCCTACTTTCTAAAAATGTGACTTTGTGAATTCATTTAAATCTGTATCTTTGTTGTTTAGAATGATTTTATATAAACAACATGGCATATACAAAAAAAGATATCTCAAAAGCACTTGAAACCATTACCGCTCCTGGTGAAGGAACAAATTTAGTTGAAAGCGGCGCGGTTAAAAATATTGTAACTTTCGACAAAGAAGTTATTGTTGATGTAACTATTGGAAATCCAACGTTACAGGCGAAAAAGAAAATGGAAGTTGAAATTATGAAGGCAATTCACCAACACGTGGATGTGAAAGCCGACGTAAAAGTAAATGTAACCACCGTGGCATCTGATAAACCGGCAGAAAAAACGGTACCTAAAGTGCCGGGCATTCAAAATATTATTGCAGTTGCTTCAGGAAAAGGTGGTGTAGGAAAATCTACCATTACCGCAAACTTGGCAATTTCATTGCAAAAAATGGGCTTTAAAGTCGGTATTTTAGACGCCGATGTTTATGGCCCTTCCATTCACTTAATGTTTGATGTGGCACATGCAAAACCATTGTCGATTGAAATTGACGGCAGTTCAAAAATGCAGCCTATTGAAAGCTACGGCGTAAAAATATTGTCGTTGGGATTTTTTGTTGATGCCAATCAAGCCGTTATTTGGCGTGGTGCGATGGCGGGCAAAGCGTTAAACCAATTGATTTTTGACTCACATTGGGGCGAACTTGATTTTTTATTGATTGATTTACCTCCAGGAACCGGTGATATTCATTTGTCAATTGTACAGGCAGTTCCGGTAACAGGTGCCATCATTGTGAGTACACCTCAAAATATCGCTTTGGCCGATGCTAAAAAAGGCGTGGCGATGTTTCAACAAGAAAGCATCAATGTTCCTGTTTTGGGCATTGTTGAAAATATGAGTTATTTTACGCCTGCCGAACTTCCAAACAATAAATACTATATTTTTGGACAAGATGGCGCAAAAAACCTGGCAAAAGACATTGATGTGGCCTTTTTAGGTGAAATTCCTTTGGTGCAAAGCATCCGCGAATCGGGCGATGTTGGGCATCCTGTGGCACTTCAGGACAATACGCCTTTAGAAATTGCTTTTTCAGAAATTACTAAAAACGCTTTGTCACAGTTGGTAAAAAGAAACAGTGATTTACCACCGACTGAAATTGTTCGCATTACGACAATGAGCGGTTGCAGCACAAAAAAATAAAAACTATGGAAGCGGAAGAACTAAAAATTATTGTTGAAAATGCATTGCAGGAAATCAGGCCCTATTTACAGGCTGATGGCGGTAATATTATATTGGTTGATATACACGACAATATTGTAAGTGTTCAGCTTGAAGGCAATTGTTTGGGTTGCTCCGTAAACCAGATGACTTTAAAAAACGGGGTTGAAGCCACCATAAAAAGGCACGCTCCCCAAATTTTAAAAGTAATTGAAGTAAACGGAATTACTTTTTAGCTTTAAAAATAATAACATAGAAAGAGCACTTTAAGTGCTCTTTTTTTTGGTTAGACTTTCAAAAATATTTTTATATTTGTAAGATATGCAAACAGCATGGACAGGATTATTGATACTTCTAAAATTCTTAATCAAGAGAGATCCTGAATGAAAATATTCATGAGTTAAGTTACAAGCTAAAAATTTTGTAACTTTAAAGCTATGATTCCGTCCAATATGATTAAATTATTGGATATACATTCATAAAACTACTAACCCTTTTTTAGGGAATTCATAACTAAAAAAATTAAACGATTATGCCTAGATATCATTCATTGGGTAAAATTCCGCCAAAGCGTCACACCACTTTTGAAAAACCTACAGGCGGATTGTATCAGGAAGAGCTTTTCGGAACAGCAGGTTTTGCGGGAATGTCATCGTTAATATATCACTTGAATCCGCCCACAGTGGTTACGGAAATCAAAAAAGTGAAAGATGTAACGCCAAAAATTGCCATCGACAAAAATATGAAAGCGCTCAGTTTTAAAGGATTTTCCTTAAAACCGGAGGCCGATTATCTGGAAAGCAGGAAAACTGTATTTGTAAACAGCGATTTGCATATCGGTTTGTCCGCACCCAAAGAATTTTCATCCGCCTATTTTTATAAAAATGCCGATGCCGATGAAATGCTTTTTGTTCACGTTGGATCTGGCACATTAAAAACAATGTATGGTGACATTTCTTTTAAATACGGCGATTATGTGATCATTCCAAGAGGAACTGTGTATCAAATTGACTTTGACACGCAAGATAACCGATTGCTTTACATTGAATCATTTAGCCCGATTGTAACGCCAAAACGCTATCGAAATAACTTCGGGCAATTGTTGGAAACTTCGCCATTTTGCGAGCGCGATTTTAAATTGCCAACCAATTTGCAAACACATGATGAGAAAGGCAACTTTAAAATTTTCATCAAAAAACAAGGCGTTTTATGGGAATATAACTACAAAAATCATCCTTTTGATGCTGTTGGCTGGGACGGATTTAATTATCCATACACTTTTTCCATTCACGATTTTGAGCCCATCACCGGCCGAATTCATATGCCGCCGCCAATTCACCAAAATTGGGAAGCTTCCGGATTTGTGGTTTGTTCTTTCGTGCCAAGAATGTACGATTACCATCCGAAATCAATTCCGGCACCTTACCACCACAGCAATGTCGATTCAGAAGAAATATTGTATTATGTTGACGGTGATTTTATGAGCCGAAATAATATAGAAAAAGGGCAGATAACTTTACATCCGGGCGGAATTCCGCACGGACCGCATCCTGGCGCCATCGAAAGAAGTGTCGGGAAAAAATTAACGGAAGAATTGGCTGTAATGATTGATCCTTTTAAACCGGTGATGATTACAGAAGAAGCGATGAATTTACAAGTGGACGATTATTATAAATCTTGGATAACTGAGTAAGAATATAGAAAAGAGAGAAGAGAAAAAAGACAAATACGCTATGATAAGGCATAATTATAAAAAATTAAAAATTTGGCACTTGGGATTACAAATCTCAATGGATGTTTCCGATATTATTAGTGAATTTCCTACTCATGAAAAGTATGATTTAAGTTCACAATTAAGCAGATGTTCTATTTCAATCCCAAGTAATATTGCTGAAGGTTCATCAAGAACTGACAAGTCTTTTTCTCATTTTATTGATATTTCTTTAGGTTCATCCTTTGAATTAGGAACACAGTTATTAATTGCAAGCCACAAAAAATATATTAATATTGAAACATTAAAAACACTTGAAAACAAAATAGAAGAATTTCAAAAAATGACTATGGGATTTCAAAACAATTTGAAATAGCCTTGTCTTTTTTTTCAAACTAAAGACACTATCTTTTCAAAGAAAGCTGAATTATTTAGTCTTTTTTCTCTATTCTATTTTCTCTACTCTAAAAAAGAAAAATTATGAGCAATCTAAAACAAAAACAAAATTTCAACTACGGACTGGAAAAAATATTTCCCGAAGCACAGGATTTCTTGCCATTATTGGGGACTGATTATGTGGAAATGTATGTTGGAAACGCCAAACAGGCAGCGCATTATTATAAAACCGCATTCGGATTTCAATCGTTGGCTTATGCCGGATTGGAAACGGGATTAACAGACCGGACAAGCTATGTTTTGGTTCAGGATAAAATTAAACTGGTGCTAACCACGCCCATGCCGAACAAAAATAACCAAGAAATTTTTGACCACATCCAAAAACATGGCGATGGCGTAAAAGTGGTGGCACTTTGGGTGGAAGACGCCACAAAAGCTTGGGAAGAAACTACCAAACGTGGCGCAAAATCGTTCATGGAACCAACCAAGGAAAGTGATAAAAATGGCGAAGTTGTTCGTTCCGGAATTCATACTTACGGCGATACAGTCCACATTTTTGTGGAACGAAAAAATTACAATGGCTTGTTTTTGCCGAAATTTATAAAATGGGAATCAACCTTTAATCCGACTGATGTAGGTTTGCGGTATATTGACCATATGGTGGGCAATGTAGGCTGGAACGAAATGAATGTCTGGTCAAAATTTTACAATGAAGTGATGGGCTTTGCCAACCTGATTACTTTTGATGACAAAGACATTTCAACAAAATATACGGCGTTAATGAGCAAAGTGATGACCAACGGCAACGGCCGCGTAAAATTCCCGATAAACGAACCTGCGGAAGGTGTGAAAAAATCACAAATTGAAGAATATTTAGACTTTTACAATGGTCCGGGCATTCAACATATTGCGGTTGCCACCAACAATATTTTAGAAACCGTAAAAGCACTGACGGAACGCGGCGTTGAATTTTTGTATGTTCCCGGCTCCTATTATGACACGGTATTGGACAGGGTTGGCGAGATTGATGAAGATTTGGCAGCGTTAAAAGATCTTGGCATATTGGTTGACAGGGATGATGAAGGTTATTTATTGCAAATTTTTACCAAACCTGTAACGGACAGACCAACACTCTTTTTTGAAATTATTCAAAGAAAAGGAGCGCAATCATTCGGAAAAGGAAATTTTAAAGCCTTGTTTGAATCTATTGAAGCTGAACAAGCTCGAAGAGGAACTTTGTGACTTTTAATTATTAGTAAAAGCTTAACGGATTATGTGTTAAGCTTTTACTATTTTTGGCGCGATAATTGTATTTTTAAAATCTCGAATCCCTTATAAACCAATAAATGAAAAACATATTACGCCTGTTTATTTTTTTAATTGCATTTTCCTCAATGGGTCAATCCATTCAAAAATCGAATGGAAAATCGATTGATCATATTTCAAAAATTAAAAAATCATCACAAAATTTCGCATTTCAAAAAGGAGAATGGCTAAAATTTAAAATGAGCTACAGCAATTTTTTAAATGCAGGTTTTTCAACTATGGAAGTAAGGGAAACTACCAACAACAAAAAAGAAGCTTTTCATATTCTTGGAAAAGGAAAATCTACGGGAATTGTGAGTTTGTTCTTCAATGTAAAAGACGATTATCAAACCTATATGTATAAAGAATCTTTGTTGCCTTATCGCTTCATCAGAAAAATTGACGAAGGCGGCTACACCAAAGACGAAGAAATTTTATTTGATCACGAAAATAATGAAGCCACAGTAAAAAACTACAAGCACAATACCGTACATAAGCACCCGATTGGTGAAGATATACAAGACTTGCTTTCATCTTTATATTATTTAAGAAATCAGAATTTAACCAATTTGAAAGCCGGTGATGAAATTGAACTCAAAATGTTTATTGACAAAGAAGTCACCAATTTTAAACTTCAATTTTTAGGAAATGAGGTTATCAAAACCAAATTCGGTAAAGTAAAGTCATTGAAATTTAGGCCAATGGTACAAGCCGGACGTGTTTTTAAGGAACAGGAAAGTTTGACGATTTGGATAAGTGATGACGAAAACAAAATTCCGCTACTAATTAAAGCTTCACTCGCAGTTGGCTCACTTAGGGCAGATCTTGATGAATTTAAAGGTTTAGCCCATCCTTTTAACATAATTTTTTGAAATTAAATTGTATTTTCGCAATTCATTTGTTGAATCAAATTTAATAGTAAAATTAACATCCTTTGAAAAAATTACTTGCCCTTTTATTCGTTGTTTTAAGTATTGCCTGTAAAAATGAAAAACCTGAAGAACCTTTAATCATCCCTGAAAAAATTGTTTATGAATTTGGCTACAGACTAAACGATTATACCGTCATAAATGACACCCTTAAATCAGGAGAAAACTTTGGGGAAATATTGTCCAGAAATAAGATTGGCAGCTCAAAAATATATGAAATTGTAACCAAAATAAGGGATTCCTTCAACATTAGAAGTCTTAAAGCAGGAAAACCTTACACCATTCTTGCCAAAAACGATTCCACCCAACAAGCACAGGTATTTATTTACAGGCAGTCCAAAATTAACTATACAATTATAGATTTTAAGGATTCAATAATCACCGTATTAAACGGTAAAAGACCCATTAAAACTAAAATTCAATCAGCTTCAGGATTAATTACCACACACCTTTCTCACGCCATTAAAAGCCAGGGCTTAAGTTCCGATTTGACCTATAAGATGGCGGATGAAGTTTTTGCCTGGGCCATCGATTTCTCCAAACTTCAAAAAAATGACAAGTTCAAACTGATATATGAGCAATTTTATATTGAAGACACTATTCCGGTTGGCATAGGGAAAATAAAAGCTGCTTACTTTGAGCATAATGACAATCCTTTTTATGCCTTTAATTATAAAACAGATTCCGCCAATAAAGCTTCAGAGTATTACGATGAAAAAGCCAATATTTTACGTCGCCAATTTTTAAAAATGCCCGTAAAATTCAGCAGAATATCATCAAAATACAACCTAAAAAGGCGTATTGCCTATTACGGAAATAAAATTAGGGCGCACAAAGGAACAGATTATGCCGCAGCAATTGGAACGCCAATTGAAGCGACCGCAAATGGAACGGTGATAGAATCGCGTTATGCCGGTGGCAATGGCAATTACGTTAAAATTCGACATAACAGCACCTACACTACTCAGTATTTACATATGAGCAAACGGTTAGTTAAAGTTGGGGATTATGTAAAACAAGGAGATGTTATCGGTAAAATTGGGATGACAGGGAATACAGCAGGACCACATGTATGTTATCGTTTTTGGAAAAACGGGGTACAAATTGACCCTTTAAGAGAAAAATTCCCCAACTCAGAGCCTATGAATAAAAATAAAGTTCCGGGGTATAAAAAATATATTGAACCCCTTAAAATTCAATTGGATTCGATAGAATACCCTCATAAAAATATTTTATTTTAAAAATAAAAACAGCAATAAATTCTCAGAACATGACCATGAAGAACATCAACCCAACCGAAACAAAAGCTTGGAAAGCGCTAGATTCACACTATAAAACCTTAGAATCAGTTCATTTAAAATCATTATTTAATAATGATTCTGATCGAAAAAAGAAATTCACCATCAATTTCAACGACTTTGAATTTGATTATTCAAAAAACAGAATCACCAAAGAAACATTAAAACATTTATTGGATTTGGCTCATGAAGTAGATTTGGAAAGTGCCATGAAGGCTTATTTTTCGGGAGAAAAAATCAATAAAACCGAAAACAGGGCGGTGTTGCACACCGCTTTAAGAAATCAGTCAAATGAACCTGTGATTTTTGAAGGAAAAAATATTATGGTTGATGTAAAAGCCGCTTTGGATAAAATGGAGTCTTTTACAAAAAAAGTTGTTTCCGGAGAATGGAAAGGCTATACCAATAAATCGATTACCGATGTGGTAAATATCGGTATTGGCGGATCGGATTTAGGTCCGGATATGGTAGTGGAATCTTTAAAATACTACAAAAACCATTTAAATGTTCATTTTGTTTCAAATATAGATGGAGACCATGTTGAGGAAGTGATTAAAACTTTAAATCCGGAAACAACCCTGTTTGTCATTGTTTCAAAAACATTTACCACGCAAGAAACGTTGACCAATTCAACCACCATAAAAAAATGGTTTTTGCAAAGTGCTTCAGAAAGTGATGTTGCAAAACATTTTGTGGCCGTATCCACAAACTTAACCTCAGCGAATAACTTTGGCATTGATACAGAAAATATTTTCCCTATGTGGGACTGGGTTGGAGGCCGATTTTCATTATGGAGCACCGTTGGTTTAACCATAAGTTTGGCGGTTGGCTTCCATAATTTTAAAGAATTGTTGATTGGCGCTTATGAAATGGACGAGCATTTTAAAAATACGCCGTTTGAAAACAACGCACCGGTAGTTTTAAGTTTGATCGGCATTTGGTACACCAACTTTTTTAAATCGGAAACCGAAGTTATTTTGCCTTATACACAGTATTTAAGCAAATTTGCGCCTTACCTGCAACAGGCCATTATGGAAAGCAATGGCAAAAGTGCCGACAGAAATGGAAAACGCGTAACCTACCAAACAGGAAATATTATTTGGGGCAGCACGGGCACAAACGCCCAACATGCTTTTATGCAATTATTGCATCAGGGAACCAAATTAATTCCCGCCGATTTTATAGGATTTAAAGAATCTCTTTACGGAAACGCAGAACATCACACCAAATTAATGGCCAACTTTTATGCCCAAACCCAGGCGTTGGCCGAAGGAAAAACCAAAGAAGAAGCGCATTTGGATTTAAAAATGCAAGGCAAAATGGATGAAATAGAAACTCTGTTGCCTTATAAGATTTTTGAAGGAAATAAACCAAGCACAACTATTTTAATAAATAAACTAACGCCTAAAACTTTGGGAAGTTTAATTGCCTTTTATGAACACAAAATATTTGTTCAGGGAATTATATGGAATATCTTTAGTTTTGACCAATTCGGCGTTGAATTGGGGAAAGAATTGGCCAATAAATATCTTCAAAAATAGTTATTGCTAAAATGCTATTTTTGTAACCTCCACCTCAAAACGGCTAATTTTTAAAATAAATGATGCCGTTTTTTTATGAAAATACATTTTTATTTTTATATATGGTTCTACCATTATTTGTGTGGATAAAGATCAAGACCTCCATGAAAAAA
>JAVVEF010000016.1:20013-34367 GCA_032251275.1 Lutibacter sp. | reverse complement strand
CTGTGACTTTCGTTATGGCAAGCCACGCAAGTAGCTGTACCATCAACACCGTCAACACCGTCAACACCGTCAACGCCATCAACACCGTCTATACCGGCCAATCCTTGTGGACCTTCAATTGGGTCACTTGTACATTGGATAAACATTAAACTTGATGCTAAGATCATCAAGAAACCTATTAATTTCAAATTTTTCATAATATTAGATATTTGTTTGTTTTAAATCTTTGATAAAAATACGACAACTTTAACGTTTTTTTATGATTTAAGTCATCTTTTTGAAAATTTTAATACTTTAATAATCAATTAATTAACCCTTATTTAGACTGTTTATATATAATTTTAGGTGATTTTAACGCTACTTTTGTTACACGTAAATGTAATTGTTATTTTTTAATATTAAAAATTTACTTTTCAGCAGTTAAATTTTGTACTTCTATTTAAGATGATAGTACAAAAAAATAATAGAGACAAAATTATATATTTTCTAATTTTTAGGAGTTTTATGAGTATTCATTGTCAAAGTCGCAATAAATAAAATGGTAAATATTTTATATAATAATAAGGTAAACAAAAAATCGCTCATTTTTTTTGTAAATTTGCTCATCATAATAAAAAAAAGACAATGGCTAGATTCGAAATAAAACTTCCCAAAATGGGGGAAAGCGTTGCTGAAGCGACCATCATTTCTTGGTTAAAAAATGTTGGGGACCATATTGAAATGGATGAAGCAATTGTTGAAATTGCTACCGATAAAGTAGATTCTGAAGTGCCAAGTGATGTTGAAGGAACTTTGGTCGAATTATTATATGATGCGGACGCGGTTGTAAAAGTTGGGGAAACCATCGCCATTATTGAAACGGAGGATGAAAATGTTGAAGAAAAATCCGCAGTGGCTTCTGCTGATGAAGTCATAAATGAAGCTACAACTATTGAAAAGGAAGTTGAAAATGCCATTGAATCCAAAAGCATCTCTAAAATTTCTGATTCAGGGAAATTCTTTTCTCCTTTAGTTAGAAATATTGCCACTACAGAAGGTGTTTCTATGGAAGAATTGGAAGCAATTATTGGCACGGGAAAAGATGACCGTGTTACCAAAAATGATATTTTAGCCTATATTGAAAGCGGCAGAAGCGCTTCCAAGCCGGTTCAGAAAGAAATTACAGCAGAAGTACAGCAGCCAAAAACAGCGCCAGCAGAAACTGTTAAAACAGCGGCACCAATATCGGTAAGCGGTGAAGACGAAATTATTGAAATGAGCCGAATGGGTAAATTGGTGGCGCATCATATGGTGGCTTCCGTTCAAACTTCCGCGCACGTACAATCATTTATTGAAGTTGATGTTACCAATATTGTAAAATGGAGAGATCGCGTTAAAGACCAGTTTTTTGCACGTGAAGGCGAAAAAATTACCTACACACCCATTTTTATGATGGCAGTTGCCAATACCATTAAAAAATTCCCAATGATCAACATCTCTGTTGATGGTGATAAAATAATCAAAAGAAAAGCGATTAATTTAGGGATGGCGGCTTCCTTGGCCGACGGAAATTTAATTGTGCCTGTTATTAAAAATGCAGATCAGCTGAATTTGGTGGGAATGACCAAAGCCGTAAATGATTTGGCCAGCCGCGCAAGAAATGGACAATTAAAACCCGATGACATTCAGGGCGGAACATATACCGTAACCAATGTTGGTAGTTTTGGAAGTGTTTTTGGAACACCTATTATTAACCAGCCGCAGGTGGCTATTTTAGCCTTGGGCGCTGTGCGTAAGGTGCCTGCCGTTATTGAAACGCAAGATGGTGATTTTATAGGAATACGCCATAAAATGTTTATCTCCCATTCTTATGACCATCGTGTTGTGAATGGCGCATTAGGCGGAATGTTTATTAAAGCCTTTAAAGAAAGTTTGGAAGCCTGGGATGTAAAAGCGGATTTTTAAGCTCATCAACCTATTGCGTTTAAAGTTATTTATGAACACAAAAAAGCAGCCAATTTTATTGGCTGCTTTTTTTATAAATGAAATGCTTTATATTTCTGCATCAGGAATCTAGGATTCTACATCAGGAAAATCAGTTTCGTTAGCAAGTGCTTTGTACAAATCTTTCATTTGAGAAACAGTAATGTCAAATTCACCCGACATTGAAGAACCAAGTTGTCCATAATGAACTTTGTGTTGTACTTCATTCGCTTTTTTTCTTGTAAATTGACCAACAGTCATTCCTTCCAATACTAAAGTTGTACCGCTTGCTCCGTGACAAGATGCACAATTTGAATTGTAGTAATTTTTGCCGTTTGCGGCATTTCCGTCTCTACCAACATTTGAAATCGTCATTGAACCAGTTGGATAAGTTCCTGTGAAAGTAGCATCATATAATTGAGAAACATCCATCATTCCTTCTTTCATAAATTTAACCAAATCCCAAATTTGAGCATCGGTTAAAAGTTCTGTAAGATTTGGCATTTTATCACCTTCTGTTTTGTTGGTTGCAGGATCATAAGTTGATAAATCTGTGGCAATTGATCTTCTTCCTGAAGTTTTACTTAAATCATCAAATAATTCTTGAGCACTTTTAGATTGTCCCATTGCATAAATATTTAACCCAGAAACGTTTGGACGGCTGGTTTTTGGCCCTCTGTTAATATAAGCACCTTTATTGCCTAAACCATCCCAACCATGGCATTGTTTACAACGAAAAAAGTCAGCTTTTGCATTTACAGTTTCCTTAAGAGGGTTTGTTTGGTCAAAATTAGACTCGGAAGCCCAAAACTTATCATACATAATTCCCCCATTGGTAAAATCTGCTTTATTATAAGCTTCAACCGAAGGATCAATAGTGTCATCATCGAAAGTACAACTTGAGAATGTGATTGCGAAAATAAAAATCGCCGATAATAATTTAATAGTTTTCATAAATTTTGTTGTTTGTTTTATAATTTTATTGATTATGTAAATTTAGTTACATAAAACACTAAATTATATGATTTAAATCATTCTTTATTTTTGTTTAAAAAACTAAATTTCAGTATTTTAAACACTATTTAGAACGGTTAAATATAATTTTAAACATACTTTCTGCATTTTTTGTTACATAAGTAAATTTACTTGTAATTTTTTTGAAGTATTTAAGCTTAAATTAGATAACTAAATGATAAAAAAGTTAAAAAAGTGCATTCCATAGCTTTGCCAAACTTTAATATTTTAACTTTGCAACCAATTAAAAAATTAAAAGAACAATGATTAAAGCATTTAGAATTATTACGCTTCTTGAAGGATTTTCATTATTGGTACTATTGTTTTTGGCAATGCCGTTAAAATATATCTGGGGTTTGCCGCAAATGGTGCAGGTGGTTGGCATGGCGCACGGAATTTTATTTCTCCTGTTTGCGGTTTTGGCAATTATGGTTTTTTACGAATTGAAATGGAGCATAAAAACCTTAGGTATTGTAATGTTTGCTTCTTTAATTCCGTTTGGCGCTATTTATATCGATAAAAAACATTTAAAACTTTAAAAAATGTTAAAGGATTTCGAGATTGCAATTTTTACAGACTTTATTGAAGAATACCTGGTTGAAAAGGGAATGATTCCTTTTTGGGCGAGCTCCATAAATTTGGTTGTTACCATTATTTTTCTTGGTTTAGCGTTGCTGTTTCTCGATAGAATGTTACGAAAAGTAATCATTGTGTCCTTTAAATTATTTTCTCTTCAAACCAAAACGGCCTTTGATGATTTTTTGGTTCAGAGTAAATTTCCAAGGTATATAGCGCATATTATTCCTTTGTATTTTTTAAAATTCAGCATTCCCTTTATTTTAAGCAGATATCCAGTTTTGCTCAATGTTTTTAGCATTGCCATTAATGTTTATGGCGTGGTGTTGATTGTTAAAATTATTCGAAGTTTTTTAAGATCTACCCAAAGGTATTTGCGGACCAAAGAAAAATACAGAGACAAACCATTAGAAAGTTATTCGCAGGTTATGATGCTGTTTTTTTGGGGGATAGCCACCATTTTTATCATTTACCAGTTAACAGGAAAGGATATTATGAGTTTTGCCACGCTTGGCGCGGCTTCCGCAGTGATTTTATTAATTTTTAAAGACACAATTTTAGGTTTTGTTGCCTCAATTCAGGTATCCGTTAACGATATTGTGCGTATTGGCGATTGGATTACCTACAATAAATTTGGTGCCGATGGTTTTGTGACCGACATTAATTTAGCAACGGTACTTGTGCAAAATTGGGACAATACCTATACCACAATTCCAACCTACAGCTTAATTTCCGATTCTTTTCAAAACTGGCGGGGAATGCAGGAATCTGGCGGTAGACGTATCAAAAGATCCGTTTTAATAAAACAGTCTTCCATCAAATTTTTAACGGAGGAGAAAATTGAGGAATACAAAAAAATTGAATTGGTAAAAACGTATATTGAACACCGGCAGCGTGAAATTATAAAGTATAACGAAAAAACTTCAGCAGATAAATCGGTGTTGATCAACGGACGAAACCAAACCAACTTTGGCATTTTCAGAAAATATTTGAACGGCTATCTACACGAGAATTCTGCCGTAAATAAAGAACTTACCTTAATGGTTAGGCAGCTGGAACCAACATCCAAAGGAATTCCGTTAGAAATTTATTGTTTTATCAGCGACAAACGTTGGGAAAACTTTGAAGCCATTATGGCCGATATTTTTGACCACGTAATCGCTTCCGTGCCTTATTTTGATTTGGAAATTTTTGAGGAACCAACAGGCAAAGATTTAAGGTCGCTGGCGAAAGTTGAAAGTTGAAAGCTCAAAGCTCAAAGTTGAATGTTAAGTTCAAGTTCATTTCTAACTCAAATAAAGCTCCCTTTCCTTTGGAATGGGGATAGGATACTAACCCTCATTTACTTTCAAACGTGCGGTTGTGCTGGTGTTTTGATTTGAAAAATCATTTTCCAAATATTTTAAATAACCCACAATGGCAATCATTCCTGCATTATCGGTGGTATATTCAAATTTTGGGATATAGGTTTTCCAGCCAAATTTTTCTTCGGTAGCTTTTAGGGTTTCCCTGATTTCTGAATTTGCGCTTACGCCTCCGGCGATGGCAATATGCTTAATTCCTGTTAACTCAACCGCTTTTTCAAGTTTATCAAACAAAATTTCAACAATGGTGCGTTGAATGGACGCGCAAATATCATTTAGGTTTTCTTCAATAAAATTCGGATTTTCCTTTACTTTTTTCTGAATAAAATACAGAATTCCGGTTTTTAATCCGCTGAAGCTAAAGTTTAAATCCGCCATTTTTGGTTTGGAAAACTCAAAAGCATTCGGATTTCCCAGTCTTGCATATTTATCAACAAATGGTCCGCCCGGATAAGGCAATCCCAAAATTTTTGCCGATTTATCAAAGGCTTCCCCAACGGCATCATCCAAAGTTTCACCAATAACTTCCATGTCAAAATAGCTTGTAATTTTCACAATTTGGGTATGTCCACCACTTATGGTTAAACATAAAAATGGAAAAGGCGGTTTTTGCTGCTTTTCATCCTCAATAAAATGCGCTAAAACATGGGCCTGCATATGATTTACAGAAATTAACGGAATGTTTAAAGCCAAAGAAAGCGACCTTGCAAAGGAACTTCCAACCAATAATGAACCCATTAATCCGGGTCCGCGCGTAAAAGCGATGGCACTTAACTGTTTTTTGTCGATATTTGCTTGTTGAATTGCCTGCTGAATTACCGGCACAATATTTTGCTGGTGCGCTCGCGATGCCAATTCGGGAACAACGCCTCCATATTTGGCGTGAATTTCTTGGTTTGCAACAACATTTGTCAGTACTTTGCCATTGCAAATTACGGCAGCGCTGGTATCGTCGCAAGACGATTCAATACCAAGAATATAAATAGATTTATCTTTGACCATCAGTAAAATATAAAGGCACGAAAATTGTTATAAAAATGCAAATTTAACGCTTATCAGACGAATTAAAAAAATAGTTGTAAGATTACTCTTGGCACTGGTGTTTTTATTAGTGTTAATCAGTTTTTTATTGTCGCTTTCCTCCGTGCAAACGCGTTTGGGAAAAATGGCCACAGATTTTTTAAGAAAGGATTTTAATGTTGACATCAACGTTAAAAAAGTCGATTTGTCTTTTTTAGGAGCTGTTGAGTTAAATGAGGTTTTGGTGAGAGATCACCATTCAGACACATTGGTTTATGTTCAAAATTTAACAACATCTATTTTAACTTACCGCAATTTGATTAACGGAAAATTAAATTTCGGTCAATTTTCTTTGAAAAATTTTATCCTAAATATGAAAACCTACAAAGGTGATGAGTATGACGCCTTTACGATGTTTATTGATAAGTTTGATGATGGCAAAGTTAGTGATAAGCCTTCCGGGTTTCTGCTGACTTCATCAAGGTTAAAATTGAAGGATGGTTATGTTGAATTGTACAATGAAAATATAGAAAACAGCAAACCGCTATTTTTTAAAGAAATTAACGGAAGCGCCAAAAACTTTAAAATTGATGGGCCAAATGTTTTTGCGGATATCAATAAACTTCATTTTATAGAAAATCATAACATAGAAGTTAAAAGCCTGTCAACAGATTTTACCTACACAAAAACGGCTATGAATTTTTTGAATACCGAACTGGTAACAGATAATTCTTCTTTGGCTGCCGACATTTTATTTACCTATAAACGAGAAGATTTTTCCGATTTTAACAATAAAGTGGTGCTGAATGCCGAAGTTAAGAACGCGGATTTGGCATTGCGTGATTTAAAAAAGTTTTATGATGAACTGGGTACAGATGATGCGCTTCATTTTTCGACAAAAATATCTGGAAACCTTAATGATTTTAAGTCAGAAAAATTAACATTAACCACCGACCAAGGAGCCGCTGTTATTGGAACGCTGCATTTTAAAAACGTGTTCAACAGGGAAGAAGGATTTTCGTTGGCGGCCAATTTAACCAGATTGACATCAGATTATAACCATTTAAAAGCTTTGCTTCCAAATATTTTAGGAAAACAACTTCCTTCATCATTTCAAAAGCTGGGAAGATTTTCGGTGAGCGGATTTACTTATATTAATGAAGATTTAATCAATGCCGATGTTATTATGAAAACAGCTATCGGTACGCTGATTACAGATTTGGATCTTACCAATATTGGCGACATCAACAATGCTTCTTATTTTGGACACGTTGCCGTGATTGATTTTGGTTTGGGCAACCTTTTAAACGATCCTTTATTGGGAAATCTTACTGCCGAAGCTGATGTTGACGGAAAAGGTTTTACACTTGAAAAAATGAACACCTCGGTAAAAGGTCATATTTCCAAACAACAATTTAAAGGATATACATACACGAATGTTGACATCAACGGCGTCATAAAAAACAAACATTTTGATGGTGAAATGGAGGTAAATGACGATAATATTAAGCTAAACTTTGTTGGTTTGGCCGATTTTTCGACAAAAATTTACACTTTCGATTTTAAAACCAAAATCGATTATTTAGACTTAAATACCTTAAATCTTTTTAAGCGTGACAGCATATCCAAAGTTAAAGGAGATATAGAAATTAAAGTTTCAGGAAATTCTTTGGATGATTTGGCAGGAACCATCGATGTTAAAAATGCCTTATACATCAACCAAAAAGACAGCTATTTCTTTAAAGATTTCAACATAACTTCTGCTTTTGAAGGTGATGAAAGAACCATTACGGTAAATTCTTCAGAAATTGTAAATGGTTATGTAAAAGGTAAATTTAAGTTTGCCGAATTGGAGAAACTCACAAAAAATGCTTTGGGCAGCATTTATTCAAATTACAAACCTTTTGAGGTTACAGCAGGGCAGGAACTCGATTTTAGATTTAAAATTTACAATAGGATATTGGAGGTTTTTTATCCGGAAATATCGCTTTCGGCAAATACTTTCATTGCCGGAAATTTAAATTCTGATGATAATTTGTTTAGGCTAAATATTAAATCGCCGGAAATTATCGCATTTGATAATACCATTGATTCACTAAATTTACAAATAGACACCAAAAACCCATTATTTAACACGCAACTTTCAGTTGCCAAAATAAATACCAAAAATTACGATATAGCCAAATTGCAACTGGTGAACATTACGCTAAATGACACCTTGTATTTTAGAACTGAGTTTTTGGGCGGAGACAATAATACAGAGAATTATGATTTGGCGTTTTATCATACCTTTAACAAAGAAAATAAATCGGTTTTCGGACTCCAAAAATCAAATTTTACCTTTAAAGACAGCAAATGGATTATCAATCCTGAAGACAATTTCGACAACAAACTGGTGTATGACGATAAAACAAAAACGTATGATATCAGTCCTTTCTTAATCACTTCAAACAATCAAAGAATTGAGTTTTTCGGACAAGTGCGCGACACTATTTCAAAAGATTTGACTTTTAAGTTTGACAATGTGAATTTGGCAAGCATTACACCCGAAATTGACAGTATCAACGTAAAGGGCATTATGAATGGCTCCCTTAATTATAAGCAGTTAAATGAGGTAATAAAACCAACAGCGAACTTTACAATCAATGATTTTATCCTCAATAATTCAGAACTTGGAAATTTAATAGTGGCAGTTGAGGGGAAAAATTCCATAAGAAATTATGGCGTTAACATTACTTTGAAGAATAGGAATACCGTAAATTTCTCGGCAGTTGGCGATCTTGATTTTACATCTAAAAATCCGATTTTGGATGTGCAACTGGAATTTGAGGAATTTAAATTACATCCATTTACGCCTTTAGGAAAGGATGTGTTTTCAAATATCAGGGGTTTTGCCTATGGTAACGCACATTTAACTGGCTTGCTGAACAATCCAACGATGGAAGGCGAGTTGTTTTTAGACCAGGCCGGTTTATATTTTCCTTATTTAAATGTGGATTATGATTTTGAAGGAACCAGTGTTGTTTCCCTTAAAAATCAAACATTTACTTTTGAAGATGTTCAGTTAAAAGATAAAAAATTCAGTACCAGAGGAAAATTAACAGGAACCATCAGCCATGATAAATTTGAGAAATGGCGATTGAATTTAAATGTAAATACCAAGAACTTGTTGGTGCTAAATACCGTTGAGGAAGAAAACTCTGTGTATTATGGTACTGGATTTTTAGAAGGCTATGCCAGTATAAACGGACCAACAGAAAAGCTGGTGATTAATGTTGTTGGAAAAACAAGAAGAGGCACATACCTCACAATTCCGGTGAGCGATGTGAAAACGGCTGAATCTTCCCAATTAATTCGATTTGTAAACAAAAGCAATCCTGAAGATATTGAAGAAACCAGAAGAAAATACATTTCTGAAAAATTAAAGGGATTGTCCTTGAATTTCAATATAGATGTTACCAAAGATGCCGTTGTTGAAATGGTTTTGGACAAATCAACCGGAAGTTTTTTAAGAGGAAGCGGCACAGGAAATATACAAATTTCGCTGGATACCAAAGACAAGTTTGAAATGTATGGCGATTTTATTGTGGATAATGGGGTTTATATTTTTAAGTATGGCGGATTTATCAATAAACCGTTTATTGTGAAGAGAGGAGGAAGTATTTCCTGGAATGGCGATCCGTTAACTGCCGATATCAATATTGAGGCAGTTTACAGGGTTTCTGCAAATCCGAGATCATTGCTGGAGAATATTTCCTCAAACAGAAAAATTCCTATCGATTTGGTAACCCGTTTTTCAGGAGAATTGTTTAATACCCAAAGAGAATTTGACATTGAAATCCCTAACGCAAGTTCAACGGTGGCTTCAGAGTTGGCTTTCAGATTAAACAGCGATAATTTAAACAACAAAACAGTACAGTTTATATCGTTGCTAATTTCAGGAAGTTTTTATAATGAAAGCGATTTAAGTATTAACAGCAGTACCGCTTTGTATGGAACCGGTTTTGACATTCTTTCAAATGCCTTTGATAATATTTTTAATCAGGGAGACAATCGTTTTAAGCTGAGACCCGAATATACTGTGGGTGAAAGAGGAAGAGTTGACAATTTAAACATTGAGGATCGATTGGCCATTGGCTTGGATTATCAAATAAATGACCGAATTATTATCAACGGAAAAGTTGGCGTTCCTATGGGCACCAGCAGCCAAACCAATATTATTGGCGAAGTGAATGTTGAGTTTTTACTGAATGAAGAAGGCACGTTAAGGTCATCAGTTTTTAACCGCCAAAATGAAATTCAATATTCTGAAAGAGAAGAAGAAGGATACACCCAAGGAATTGGGTTAAGCTATCAAATTGACTTTGACAACAGTAAAGAATTGCTCCGAAAATTAGGGCTTAGAAAGAAAAAAATAATAATAGATTCAACCAAAGGGGTAAAACCGCTTGACACAATTGAAAAGTTTGACCGAATTTTAGATTTTAAAAAAAATAAAAATAAAGAAAATGAATAAACCAACATTGGTAATTTTAGCTGCCGGAGTAGGCAGCCGCTACGGAGGATTAAAACAATTGGACACCTTTTCAGAACAAGGTGACACCATTTTAGATTTTTCAATATATGATGCGATTCGCGCAGGATTTGGTAAAGTTGTTTTTATCATCAGAAAAAATATTGAAGCCGATTTCAGGTCATTTTTTGACGAAAAATTAGCCGGTAAAATTGAAGTGGAATATGTATTTCAGGAACTGGAAAATATTCCCGAAAAATACAGGGACAACAATCGCGAAAAACCCTGGGGAACCGGTCACGCGTTATTGATGGCGAAAGATGTGGTAAAAGAAAACTTTGCGGTCATCAATGCCGATGATTTTTATGGTGCTGAGGCTTTTAAAGTGGAGGTGGAATCGCTGAAAAAAATGGATCCTAACTCTACCGATTTTAATATGATGGGCTATGTGCTAAAAAATACCATTTCCGAATATGGATCGGTTTCAAGAGGTGAATGCAGCGTTGATGAAAACGGTTTTTTAACCGGCGTTACCGAAAGAACACATATTGAAAAGGTGAACGGCGAATTGAAGTATAAAGATGAAAATGAAGCTTTAATTCCAATTTCAGAAGAAACAATCGTATCTATGAACTTTTTTGGATTTACGTCAAAATACTTCGAGTTGTCGGAATCTTTGTTTGAAGAATTTCTTGCAAAAAATTATAAAGAACCAAAGGCCGAGTTTTTTATTCCATTGGTCATCAACCATATCATTGTCAATAAGTTGGCGACTATGGAAGTGTTAAAATCCGATGCGCGCTGGTTCGGCGTAACCTACAAACAAGATAAGGAATACGTGACCTCGGAAATTCAAAAGTTAAAAGACAACGGCGTTTATCCCGTCAATTTATGGTAGCCAACCATAAAGTTTACAGAAAACGAGTTTCAATTAAATTAAAATTATAATTTTGCCTTTCACTTTATGGGAAACAAAATAAAAAAAATAGGATTAATGACTTCAGGTGGTGATGCGCCTGGAATGAATGCAGCGATTAGAGCAGTAGTACGCGCTTGCACTTACTATAAAATTGAGTGCGTAGGTATTTATCGTGGTTATCAGGGAATGATTGAAGGGGACTTTGAACCACTGACGGCACGTCACGTCAGCAATATCATCAACAGGGGAGGAACCGTTTTAAAAACCGACCGTTCAAAGGAATTTAGAACAAAAGAAGGAAGGGAAAAAGCCTACAACCAGCTTAAAAATGCTGGAATAGATGCTTTGGTTTTAATTGGCGGCGACGGAACTTTTAACGGAGGCATTGTTTTTAACAAGGAATTCAATTTTCCCTGCATAGGTATTCCAGGAACAATTGATAATGATATTTTCGGAACTGATTATACCATTGGATATGACACTGCACTGAATACCATTGTTCAGGTTATTGATAAAATTAGGGATACGGCAAGCTCGCACAACCGCTTGTTTTTTGTTGAGGTAATGGGGCGCGATGCAGGTTTTATAGCGTTAAATGCCGGTGTTGGAGCTGGAGCGGAGGAAATTTTAATTCCTGAAGAGAATTTAGGACTCGAGCGCTTATTGGAATCATTGAAACGAAGCAAACGCTCAGGGAAATCATCAAGTATTGTAGTGGTTGCCGAAGGCGATAAAATTGGAAAAAACGTATTTGAACTGGCCGATTATGTAGAGCAGAATTTACAACAATATGAGGTGAGGGTTTCTGTATTGGGACATATGCAAAGGGGAGGCAGCCCAAGCTGTTTCGACCGTGTTTTGGCAAGCAGGCTAGGCGTAAAGGCAGTTGAATTGTTGCTGGACGGCAAAACCAATTTAATGGTGGGGATGGTGAATAATAAAATAGAAGCCATTGAATTAAAAAAAGCCGTGAAAGGACGCCATGAAATAGACAAAGAATTATTGCGCGTCAGTGATATTATGTCTATTTAATGAGAAGTAACTCGCGAAATTTAAAGATTAACAACAATTTAAATTGAATGATTAAAATAGGAATAAACGGCTTCGGAAGAATAGGACGTCTTGCTTTTAGAACTGCAATCAATAAAAAAAACATAGTAGTTGTTGCCATAAATGATTTGCTGGATATTAATCACCTGGCATATTTGTTAAAATATGATTCGGTTCACGGCCGTTTTAATGGAACTATTGAAGTAAAAGGCAAACAGCTGATTGTAAATGGAAATGCCATTAGGGTAACCGGAGAAAGAAATCCGGAAGCGATTGATTGGGGAAAAGTTGGGGTAGATTATGTAATTGAAGCCACCGGACTATTTACAGATAAAAATAAAGCTGCACTGCACATAAAAGGAGGCGCAAAAAAAGTGGTGATTTCAGCACCGTCAAACGATGCTCCTATGTTTGTAATGGGCGTTAACCATACCAAACTTTCCAAAGAAGATTATATTTTTTCAAATGCTTCCTGCACCACTAACTGTTTGGCACCAATTGCCAAAGTTTTGCATGAAAATTTTGGAATTATTGAAGGCATAGTAACCACAGTTCATGCGGCAACTGCCAGTCAAAAAACTGTTGACGGTCCTGAAAATCAATGGCGCAGAGGCCGATCTGCCTTAAACAATATGATTCCAACGACCACAAATGCCGCAATAGCGGTAACCAATATTATGCCTGAATTGCAGGGGAAATTGTTGGCGATGGCTATTAGGGTTCCCATTGCAGATGTTTCTTTGGTAGATTTAACGGTTCGTTTGGAAAAGCCTACTTCTTATCAGGAAATTAAAGATGTGATGAAAAAAGCATCCGAAAATGAGTTGAAGGGAATTTTAGGATACACAGAAGATGAAGTGGTTTCTCAGGATTTTGTATCAGAGCCAAGGACATCCGTTTTTGATGCGGGAGCTGGATTGGAACTGAATCCGAATTTTTATAAAATTATTTCCTGGTACGATAATGAGTTTGGTTATGCAACAAAAATTGTTGAATTGATTGAATATGCCGCATCACTTGAATAATAAAATACTTAATACTTAAATATGGAAATAGCAATCATCGCCCACGATGGCAAAAAAGCCGAAATGATTCAGTTTTTAATGGATTTTAAAGCATTGATCATCGCTAAAAATATTACATTGATTGCCACCGGCACAACCGGTAAAAATGCAGAAAAAGCCGGATTTGAAGTGATGAAATTTTTGTCGGGGCCTTATGGAGGTGACGCGCAAATAGCGGCACGTGTAGCGGAAGGAAAAACAAATATGGTTTTATTCTTTAGAGATCCCCTGGGAATGCATCCCCATGAACCGGACATCGCGATGCTGATGCGTTTATGCGACGTTCACGATGTGCCTTTGGCAACAAATCCCGCGACTGCGGAGTTATTGATAAAATCGATTTAAACGGTTACTTTACAGCAATCATCGAGATTTCAACATTTACAAACTTTGGCAAGTTTCCAACTTCCACAGTTTCTCGTGCGGGTTCATTGCCGACAACAAAATACTTGCCATATACAGCATTCATTTTTGAAAAATCGTTCATGTTTTTGATAAATATGGTCGATTTTGCCACGTTTTCAAAAGTCATTCCTGCTTCAGCCAAAACAATTTTTAAATTTTCCATTACCTGTTTTGTTTCATCTTCAATGGTATTGGTAACCAATTCCCCGGTTTTAGGATTGATGGCAATTTGCCCAGAAGTGTATAAAGTGTTTCCTGCCAAAACCGCCTGATTGTATGGCCCAACCGGGGCAGGTGCGTTGATGGTGTTTATTATTTTTTTCATAATCTATAATTTTAGTTTTGCTTAAATCTTAGAACAACCTTCTATCCGGAACTTGTCGCTTGTCGTATTTTAAATCGCTAAGCATCGACGATTTTACGCCGATAAAAAAGTAATAAGTTTGTCTTTCCCCAAAAGGAACCCA
>JAVVEF010000016.1:11244-19913 GCA_032251275.1 Lutibacter sp. | reverse complement strand
TCTTCCCCAAAAACACCATCGGAGTTGTTGGCCTGTGCATTTTTCTCTTCATCAGTTTTCTTACCGCTGTCATCTTTGCTTGAAAGCGAATAATTCATCGTAACGCCCGCATTTGTAAGGCGGAATAAACTTCCTCCGTTATTGATATTGAAGGTGTTAAATTTCCTCCCGTTTGCATCAATGGCATAAGGGTCGAGCGTTCCTCTCACATTTAGGCTTAGCTTGTCCTTAAAAATTTTGGTTCCTGCATTTACGCTTACAGGGCTCCATTTTAAAGAATCTGCCGCTATATTATAACTTGCGTTGAAATTTAAATTGTTTAACAAAATAATTTTTCTGGCTTCTTTTTCTGTAGAATCTTTCTTTCGCAGTTTTGCTTCTAAATTGTTATTTAAGGCAAAATTTAAACTATTTGAAATTCCTGTACCCGGACTCCCGAATATGCCATTGGCAAAAGGAGAATATTCCAAATAATCATTTGGGTCGGCGGTTTTTTGGACTTGTTCATTGTAGAAGCTAAAATCAGGTCGGTAACTATAAGAAATACTTGGCCTGACAACGTGGCGGATGGCCTCAATATTTCCCTTTTTAAAGTTAAACATTCCATAAAAAGTAGTTGCCAGCGAAAGTGCTCCCGAATATTCCCTAAATGCATTAAATCCTCTTACAGTATCGGTCACTATAATATTTTTTTCGGCATCATAAGTTTTGTTAAGTCGGTCAAAATACCAAACTTCTTTATAGCTTACACTTGGCGAAAGCGTAAAAAACTTCAAGGCTTTCATGTTTGTGTTTAAAGAGAGGTCTTGTTGAATACCTGATTTGGCATCTTTAAACATTTCTTTTTTGAAGAAAAATTCATCCGAAGTTTTAATTCTGTTGTCTCCTTTCAGCGAGTAACTCAACCCTGTTTTTTGAATGGCATTTTTTTTAACGCCGCCTTTTCCGGTAAAAGGGTAAACCCTGTCCATATTAACCTGTAAAGACGGAAGTGTCATCGCTATTTCTTCGGTATTTGTGTTTTGAGAATGCGTAACGGACAGCGACATGTTAAAAGGTGTTCCGATGAATTTTTTATAATAGGAAACAGAGGAACTTAAGTTGTTGTTTAAAAAAGCGTTTGTATTGAATTCATTAAGGGATTCTCTAAAATATTTGCTGCTCCCCATATTTACGGAAGCCGAAAATCTTGAATTCGGACTTGCTTTGGTGTCTTGGCTATGACTCCATCGAATGTTGTAATTGGTTGATCTTGAGTAATCTTCAAAGCCTTTGAGGCTGTTTATTAAATTTTCATATTTAAAATTAAAATTTCCTGAAAAACGGTAGCGTTTCGCATAACCGGATTCTGCCCTCATTCCCCAACTTCCATTGGTGTAAATATCGCCCAGTAAAGCCAAATCAAAATTGTCGTTCACCACAAAATAATAACCGCCATTTTGTAAGAAATAACCTTGTCGGTTGTTTTCTCCCCAGGTGGGCATTAAAACTCCTGAAGTTCTCCCTTTGGTTAATGGAACATAGGCAAAAGGCATAACAATTGGCGTGGGTACATCTGCAATCACCAACTGACTTGTGCCGGCCACCAATTTTTTGTCTTTGATAAATTTGGCTCTTTTGATATCAATATAATAATCCGGATGCTCTTTTTCTGAAGTGGTTAATTTAATATTTTCTATAAAAATTACTGAATCATTGTGTTTTTTACTGACTTCTCCTCTAATAATGATACCTTGCTGCTCGGTTTTCAACCCCCAAATTTTCGCTTTTTCGGTTTTGAAATTAAATTTAATGGTGTCTTGGGTAGATTCTTGTGAACCCTGCTTAAAAATGGGGCGCTGGGAATAGCTGCCGATACTGTCTTTAACTCCCTTGGCGGTAATAATGTTGGTATTGTTGTCTATTTCAATAAAACCGGCAGTTAAATCAATATCATTATAATTGACGTGCGCATTATCATACAACAATATTTTTTTATTTTTTAAATCTTGCCTTATCAAACTGTCTGCACTATGTACAATGATACTTTCAAGCAATTCTTTTGGTTTGGCAATGGTGTCTTTTGGCTTAATTCCCAAAGTATCTTTTAAGGGATTTTTTAGGGTATCTTTAAGTTGAACTTTGAAATTTTTAGAAGATTTTTCTTTAATTTCTTGAGAATATGTTGTGAAATTGACAATGCTAAAAACCATAATCAGTAAAAATAAAGAAGGGTTATTTTTCCGAGGTTTTTTGACAATGAAATTTTTATAAAAATGCCTTTTAAATTGGGTTGATAGCATAAGTTTTTTTACATTAGCTTCCTAAATAATCAACCACATTACTGATTGGTTGTAAATGTATGGCTTAATATTTGAAACACAAATAACAGTTGCCAAAATTAACTAAAATTATTGATGAACACACAACTCTTAAATAAAAATATAACGACTTTGAAACGCACTCTACTTTTCGCGTTTTTGATGGCTTTTCTATTTAATTATCAGTCAATTTTTGCCCAAAAAAAAGAATTTATTGTTGTTTTGGACGCTGGCCATGGAGGCAAAGATCCGGGCAAGGTTGGTCATAATCATGCCAAAGAAAAAGATATTGCCTTAAAAATTGTGTTGCAGGTGGGAGAAATATTGGAACGTCAAAAAGGCATTAGGGTTGTGTATACCCGAAAGACGGATGTTTTTGTCGATTTATGGGAACGCGGAAGAATTGCCAATAAAGCAGATGCCGATTTGTTTGTTTCCATCCACTGTAATGCGCACAATTCGCAGGCTGCAGGTGCTGAAACCTGGGTTTTGGGAACGCATGTAAACCGTCAGAATTTTGAAGTGGCAAAAGCTGAAAACTCCGTTATTTTACTGGAAGACAATTATGAAGTGAAATATAAGGGGTTTAACCCCAATTCACCCGATTCCGTTATTGGTTTAACGCTGATGCAGGAAGAGTATTTAGACCAAAGCATTCAATTGGCAAGCATCATTCAGGCCGGATTTACAAACGATTTAAATAGAATTGACCGGGGAGTTAAACAGGCGGGTTTTGTTGTTTTACATCAAACATATATGCCAAGCGTTTTAATTGAAACCGGTTTTTTGACAAATGTAGAGGAAGGTGCTTATTTGAATTCAGATATTGGGCAGGATAAATTTTCCAAATCAATTTCCGCTGATATTATAAAATACATTCAGCAACTTTCCTTAAATACAGTGATTAACTCCAATGTTGCCAGAAATGAAATCAAACAATCTTCAAAAATAAATACGCCCATCGCCAATAATACCGGCAATATTTTTTCCAAAATTGAATTTAAGGTGCAAATTGCTTCCGGATCCAATAAAATAGAAACAAAGTCCTATAATTTTAAAGGACTTAATAATGTTGAGCGTGTTCGAGTTGATGGCAGTTATAAATATTATTTGGGCAGCACCTCAGATTATGAGGAAATAAAAAAAATGCACGAATTGGCAAAATCCAAAGGATATTCCACAGCTTTTATTGTAGCATTTGAAAACGGAAAAAAAATACCGGTGGAAGATGTTTTTAAAAAATCATAAAATGTTTTTTAGTACTCCCAAAATAAGTAGTAATTTGCGCCAATAAAATTGAATTGATTTGAAAATTAGCAGAGAGTTAAAAACAGGCATTGTCGCCGTCGCTGTAATTGCCTTATTTATATGGGGATACAATTATTTGAAAGGCCTTAATATATTTGATGCTCCTTCAAAAACATATTTTACGGAATATAAGGATGTACAAGGACTAAATACATCAAGCATTGTTAGTTTAAATGGCGTGGAAGTAGGTAAAATTATTGCTGTAAAGTTTAATAAGGATGCAGCCAAACGCGGTTGGTTAACTGTTGAATTCAGTGTTGAAACAGATTTAGAATTTTCAAAAAACAGCATCGCGAAGATTTACAGCGCAAGTCTAATGGGCGGAAAATCTTTGGCACTGGTGCCTTCCTTTGAAGGAGAGATTGCGAAACCCGGAGATTATTTACCTGGAGAAACTGAAGCAGATGTGATTACATCAGTTTCCGAAAACTTAAAACCACTTTTCGAAAAAGTTGAAAATGCTGTTGTGAGCGCGGATTCAGTTATGGTGAGTATCAATGAAATTATGGATGCCAAAACCAGGGAAAACCTAAAATCGAGTATCGCTGCGTTAAATGCTACAATTTCAAACTTTAATGCCATTTCAAAATCTGTTAATGATATGGTGGCGGCCAATAAAGTTAAAATTGGGAATACAATGACCAACGCTGAGTTAATGACAAGTAATTTTGCGAAACTTTCAGATTCTTTGGCAAATTCAAATTTGGGCGCAACCATTAAAAATTTGGAAACCACCGTGAATAGTTTAAACGGTATTTTAGCAAATGCAGAATCGGGCAAAGGAACTTTGGGCAAATTATTGAAAGATGAAGAAATGTACAACAACCTCACAAGTGCTTCAAAAGAATTGGATGAGTTGTTGCGTGAAATGAAATTGAACCCAAAACGTTTTGTTCATTTTTCGTTATTTGGAAAAAAAGATAAAGGTTACATCGCTGAGCCTGAACCTGAGATTGAATCAGAAAAATAATACCAGTGAACCAGCGATAAAAAATTTGAAACAGCAAAAAACTAGAATGTATGAATTATATCGATAACATCGCATTTGCAATTCTTTTAATTATCGGAATAGGGTTTTTTGTGAAAAACAGCAAAAAAATTGTCAGGAATATCAAGCTTGGCAAAAACATTGACCGTTCCGATTCACCAAAGGAACGTTTTAATAATATGCTAAAAATTGCTTTGGGGCAATCAAAAATGGTAAAACGGCCAATCGCCGGGATACTGCATATCATCGTTTACGCAGGTTTTATTATCATCAACATTGAAGTGCTGGAAATCATTATTGACGGACTTTTTGGAACGCATCGCGTTTTTTCTTTTTTGGGAGGTTTTTATGGTTTTTTAATCGGCTCTTTTGAGATATTGGCATTCCTTGTTTTGGTTTCGGTCATCATATTTTGGATGCGCAGAATGGTCTTGCAAATACCTCGTTTCTGGAATAAGGAAATGAAAGGCTGGCCAAAAAATGATGCCTTATATATTTTATATTTCGAAATGATTTTAATGTCGTTATTTCTTTTAATGAATGCCACCGACAATCATTTTCAAAATTTAAATGTTGGAAATCCAATAAGCCAACACATCGCTTCAATATTCCAAGAATCTAGCATTACCACTGTAAATATTATTGAAAGAACCGCTTGGTGGCTACATATTGTTGGTATTTTAATATTTTTGAATTATTTGTACTATTCAAAGCACTTGCACATATTGTTGGCTTTCCCAAACACGTATTTTGCAAATCTAAAACCTAAAGGTCAGTTTACAAACTTAGAAGCTGTGACCAATGAAGTTAAATTGATGATGGATCCAAGTGCCGATCCTTATGCAGCGCCTGATGAAAATGCCGCGCCACCCGAAAAATTTGGCGTAAGTGATGTAACCGATTTGAATTGGGTGCAATTAATGAATGCGTATACCTGTACAGAATGTGGAAGATGCACTGCCGCTTGCCCGGCAAATATCACAGGAAAAGAATTGTCTCCGCGTTCCATAATGATGAAAACGAGAGATCGCCTGGAAGAAGTTGGTAAAAACATTGATAAAAATGGCAAATTTATTGATGATGGAAAACAATTGTTAAATGATTACATCACCCCTGAAGAAATTTGGGCCTGCACAAGCTGCAATGCCTGTGTTGAAGAATGTCCGGTAAATATTGATCCACTTTCAATTATTATCGATTTACGCCGTTATTTGGTGATGGAACAATCGGCAGCGCCAACAGAATTGAACAGTATGATGACCAATATTGAAAACAACGGGGCACCTTGGCAATACAACCAAATGGACAGGCTTAACTGGAAAGACGAATAAATTACTAACTAAAAAACAATAAAATCTTTTATTATGAAAAATGAGGATGTAGAAAAATTATTACACGAAAAAGTTGAAGCAGGACTGCATATCAGCCCAATTTTACCTGAAGGAATCAAAAATTATTTAATCGATATTGACGGAACTGTTGGAGAAGATATTCCTAATGAAGAACCAGAGCGCATGGTTACTGCAGAAGCTTATCCTGATGCGATTGCAACATTGAATAAATGGTATGACGAAGGCCATATTATTTTCTTTTTTACATCAAGAACGGAAGCACATCGTGCAGTTACTGAAACGTGGTTAAAAAAACATGGATTCAAATATCACGGAATGTTAATGGGAAAACCCAGAGGAGGAAATTATCACTGGATTGACAATCATTTGGTGAAAGCAACGCGTTACCGCGGTAAATTTACCGATTTAATCAATAAAGAAGTGACTATTCAAGTGTTTGACGATGGTCAGCACGAATAATACATAAATATTTAAAAAGCAGACTTATGAATGTACCTACAATGGCTGAAATGACCGCACAAGGTATTCAACCAGATGTTTTATTTTGGGTTGGATGCGCCGGAAGTTTTGACGACCGAGCAAAAAAAATCACGAAAGCTTTTGTAAAAATTTTGAACAAGGCAAATGTACAATTTGCCGTTTTGGGTACGGAAGAAAGTTGCACTGGTGATCCTGCCAAAAGAGCCGGAAATGAATTTTTATTTCAAATGCAGGCAATGACCAATATTGAGGTTTTGAATGCCTATGAAGTCAAAAAAATAGTGACTGCTTGTCCGCATTGTTTCAACACCTTAAAAAATGAGTATCCTGAATTGGGGGGGAAATACGAAGTTTTGCATCATACAGAATTTTTGAAATCTTTGTTGGATGAAGGAAAAATCACCATTGAAGGAGGAAAATTTAAAGGAAAAAAAATTACTTTTCACGATCCTTGTTATTTGGGTCGGGCAAACGATATCTACGAAGCACCTCGTTTGCTGATTGAAAAATTGGAGGCCGAATTGGTTGAGATGAAGCGTTGTAAAACCAACGGACTTTGTTGTGGTGCAGGTGGTGCGCAAATGTTTAAAGATGCTGAAAAAGGGAATAAAGAAATAAACGTTGAACGCACAGAAGAAGCCTTAGAAACAAAACCAAATATTATTGCCACAGGTTGCCCGTTTTGCAATACGATGATCACAGACGGTATTAAAATAACCAATGAAGAAGCAAATGTTCAGGTGTTGGACATTGCCGAATTAATTGCCAACGCCGAAGATTTATAAATTTTCTGATAAAATAGCTATTGAAAAAATTTCACCATGTTTAAAGTCTATGTGAAAGCTGCTCGCTTAAGAACGCTGCCTTTGTCCGTTTCAGGGATTATTGCAGGCAGTTTTTTGGCTGCATCGCACGGCTATTTTAATTGGTTAATTTGTTCATTGGCATTACTTACCACTGTAGGTTTTCAAATTATTTCCAACTTCGCCAATGATTATGGCGATGGCGTGAAAGGAACCGACAATAGTGACAGAATTGGCCCAAAACGAGCCATTCAAAGCGGAGAAATTTCGCCAAAGCAATTGTTGAAGACCATTAAAATTACAAGTGCCATTACTTTTATGATTGCCATTTTACTTATTTATACAGCTTTTGGCAAAGACGATTTTATAAACTTATTGGTGTTTTTTGTGTTGGGAATTGCGAGCATCGCAGCCGCAATAAAATACACAATTGGCAATAAAGCCTATGGCTACAGCGGATTTGGGGATTTCTTCGTATTCCTTTTTTTTGGATTGCTCAGCGTTTGCGGAAGTTATTATTTGTTCACAAAACAGTTGGACTTCACCATTTTTTTACCGGCATTTTCAATCGGGTTTTTAAGTATTGGCGTATTAAATTTAAACAATATGCGAGACAGCGTATCCGATGCAAAATCGGGTAAAAATACCATCGTGGTAAAAATAGGCGTGGAGTTTGCCAAATATTACCATTATTATCTGTTATTTGGTTCTTTTTTGTTTGCCTCATTGTACTCATTTGTTTTCTATAAATCCTGGCATCAATTTTTATTTTTGCTGGCCTATATTCCAATTTTCAAACATTTTTTGGTGGTTTACCGCAACAAAAGACCAGTGCTTTTGGATCCTGAATTAAAAAAATTGGCTATAAGTACTTTTTTGTTTGCAATATTATTTGGTTTGGGTACATTTTTAGCCGCATAAAGTGACTTTTGTCACTTTGAAATAAAAAATAAAAGATACATTTGTCTTGTATTTAATTATAAATGAAAAATCAATTTTTCGGCATATTTTTTTACCTGCTTTATTTGATGGGCATGGTTCGTCCGTTGGTTCCGATAATGGAGTATTATGCCAATTATGATTATATCGCCAATGTGCTTTGTGAAAACAGGGACAAACCTTATTTGGAGTGCAATGGAAAGTGTTATTTGGAAAAGCAATTGAACAAAACCAACCATACCGACCACGAGCATAAATCTACCATTCCCCAAATTGATTTGGAGAAATATCCTGTTTCGCCTGTAGAACAATTTTCTTATACGCTTAAAAACTTCGACGAGAACTATACGCATAGATTTTTTGTTAATAAATACACGTCACAAGACTTCTATCAATCTTTATTGAAACCACCACAATTCGTTTCCTAATTTTATCAGTTAAGCTTTTTATTTAATTCATTTCCTGAAATGAAGGTGCTGTAAATCGGCGCATAATTCTG
>JAVVEF010000016.1:0-11144 GCA_032251275.1 Lutibacter sp. | reverse complement strand
TAATTCTGAACATATAATATGAATTCGGATAAATCAATGGGTTGAAAAAACAAATATCAAAACGAAATTATCAAATGAAAAATACTATCATAGGAATCTTATTGGCAATGTTTAGCGTTGCAACAGCCTATTCACAATCGGTTGTAATTAGCGGTAAAATTGTATCGGAAGAAACTGGCAATCCGATAGAATACGCAACCATTAAAGTGCTTAAAAATAAATCAGTGACCGTTTCCAATGTAAATGGTGAATTTTCCATTCAGGCTGAAAGTGGTGAAAAAGCAGAAATCTCCCATATCAGTTTTAAAACCATTGTTGTGGAATTGCAAAATGAAATACTGGTCAAAATGCAATCTGCCCAAATAGATTTAAGCGAAATTATTGTGGATGCCAATCCTTTAAGGGATATTTCTCAGTCTGTTATCATTAATGATATTGAAAAAATGGTTAGCCAACCAAGAAGTGTCGGACATTTGTTTAAAGACATTCCCGGTTTTGCCATTGTAAAGCGCGGAGCTTATGCTTCCGAACCGGTATTCCGTTCTTTCAAATATGAACAGTTAAATGTTCAGTATGATGGCGGCATGAAAATCCACAATGCTTGTCCGAGCCGAATGGATCCAATCACAACTCATGTAATTCCAGAGGAAATTGAAAAAATTGAAATTGTAAAAGGACCTTTTACGGTTCGTTTCGGACAAAATTTTGGAGGAATCATTAATTTGGTTTCCAAAAATCCGTCAAAAAACGAACTTGGTTTTCACGGAAGTGTAGAAGGCGGTTATGAATCCAACGGCGGTAATTTGGTCAGTGGCGCTTCTTTAGTGTATGTAGCCAAAAAATTTGACGTCCAGTTGAATGGTTCTTATCGTGATTTTGGTGATTATACGGATGGAAATGGCGATGAGGTGCAATCTTCTTTCAGAACAACAGATTATTCTGTTAAAGTTGGCGTAAATCCAACCGATAACCAACGTTTGCAATTCAGCTGGCGACAATCTTTTGCGCGCGATATTGACCATGCAGGCTTGCCGATGGATTCGCCTTTCGACGATAGTCTTTTGGCAGGAATAGATTATAAATTCAATAATATTTCAGAAAAAGTAAGCAGTTTTACGTTTAAGGCTTTTTATGCTGCCGTAGATCATTTAATGACCAACGAAGATCGTCCTAGCTTTATGGCAACCGATGCAAAATCGCCTGTTGAATCTTTTTCTTACGGCGGTAAAGCAGAAGTGGTTTTTAATACTTCTGAAAATTCAAAATTGTTTGCCGGCGTTGACGCCAATTTACTGAACAGAAAAGGAGACAGGACACGAATTGTGAAAATTATGAACGGCAATGTGCTGCCAATACCTATGACTTTTACTGATAAAGTTTGGCAGGATGCCTATTTAAATGACATTGGTGTTTTTGCTGAAGAAAAAATTAAAATTACAGATTATACCACAATCACTGCAGGCGTCAGAGCCGATTTTATTTCAGCAAAATTAAATGATCCTGCGCCCGATTTTGAAGCGTTGTATAGTGGCGAAATTAAAGATGAAACGGAAGTTAACATCGGCGGAAATGCTTCCGTAAAATATCAAAAAGACGGATTTCAAACACAGTTTGCCGTTGGTAGGGGAATCAGAACGGCATCAATGACAGAACGTTTTATCAATCATTTTAATGTTGGCGTGGATCCTTATGAATATGTTGGGAATCCTAACCTAAAACCTGAAATAAATAACCAAATTGAACTGTCTTTTTCAAAGAAATTTGAATCTTTTGAAGTGGGCGCATCGGTTTTCCATTCCTTCTTGGAAGATTATATTTATGGGGTGGTTAACACAACTATTCCCAGAAAATTTATGCCAACTGCGCCACCGGTTTTTGCCAAACAATTTATCAATATTGATAAAGCTTCGCAAACCGGATTCGAGTTTAATTTTAATGTGCGGGCAACAGATAAATTGTCATTCACTTCTGAACTTTCCTATACGCGCGCCCAAAATGAAGATTTGGACGAGCCATTGGCGCAAATTCCTCCTTTTATGGCAAATTTGGGTGTTAAGTTTGAAGAAAATAATTTTTGGGTAGCGTTAAGTTCGCGATTGGTGGCTGAACAAGACAGGGTTTCAGATTCATTTATGGAAGAAAAAACCCTAGGTTTTGGAACCATGGATTTAAGAGCAGGAGTAACGCCATTCACAAATTTTTCAATTGGATTTGCCGTATTGAATATTTTTGACAAGGCTTATTACGAACATTTAAACTATTCTTATCAAAATTCAAATACATCCGCAGGACGTATTTACGAAACTGGCAGAAATTTCACTGCCTACGTCAAGTATCAATTTTAATTCATAAACTTTACTTATTTTGTTTGTTGGAAACCACGGAAAATTCGTTTTTCGTGGTTTTTTTATGGATTTATTTTATTAAATTGCAGGGGTTCACTAACAAAATCTCATTATGAAAATCACTTTTTTAGGTCACTCAAGTTTAAGTATTGAAACAAAAGACAAAACGCTGTTAATTGATCCTTTCATCTCTGGAAATGAATTGGCAAAAAGCATTGATATAAACAAATTACGGGCCGATTATATTTTAATTACCCACGCGCACCAAGATCATATTTTGGATGTTGAAGCCATTGCAAAACGCACCGGTGCCACAGTAATTTCCAATTTTGAAATTGTAACCCATTTCGGAAATAAAGGAATTAAAGGGCATCCTATGAACCACGGCGGAAAATGGACTTTTGATTTTGGAACCGTGCATTATACAAATGCCGTTCATTCCAGTTCTTTTCCCGACGGAAGTTATGGCGGACAACCGGGCGGTTTTGTCATAGAAACCAGCCATCACCGCATTTATATTTCCGGGGATACCGCTTTAACCTATGATATGAAATTAATTCCCCAGGTAATAGGCGAACTCGATTTGGCCATTTTGCCGGTTGGCGATAATTTTACGATGGGTTTGGATGAAGCAATCATAGCCTCTAAATTTTTGGGCTGCAATAAAGTTTTGGGCGTTCATTTTGACACTTTTGGCTACATTAAAATTGACCATAAAGAAGCTTTTGAAAAATTTGCAAAATCAAAAAAAGAACTGATCTTGCTTGAAATTGGGGATCATTTAAAATTGTAAACAACAATTTTTACCTGTAATTTTGCTTTATGGTAGCATTTTTTTGATGGTTCATAAGCCATTCTTTTCTTAAATCTTCAGAAAGCAATCCCGAGCCGTCGTGTTTCCATCCCGGCGGTTTAATGAAATAGGTGAGTTTGTTTAAAAAAGAAGTTTTTGCTGAAAAGACATCTTTAAAAACAGCAATCCATTCGTGAAATGCAATTTTTATGGGATTGTAGGTGTTGATGTTTGAATGCAATCCATAAACAACTTTTTCTTCCTTTAATTCGGGTTGAAAAGTGTTAAAAAATCGATCCCAAATAATGAGAATTCCCGCATAATTTCTGTCCAAATACAACGGATTTGATCCGTGATGAACCCGATGATGTGAAGGTGTGTTGAAAACAGCTTCAAACCAACGAGGCATTTTGTCAATTAATTCGATATGAATCCAGTATTGATAAATTAAACTGACCGCCATCTGGGTAAAAATCATCAAAGGATGAAAACCAAATAAAGGCAAAGCCAGATAAAAAACAAAACTAAAAAATCCGCCGGTCCAGGTTTGGCGTAAAGCGGTGCTTAAATTGTATTTTTGTGAAGAGTGATGAATGATATGCGATGCCCAAAAAAACCGACTTTCATGTCCAATTCTATGAAACCAGTAATAACAAAAATCGTCGGCAAACAAAATCAACAGCCAGGCCCACCAAACAAAAGGAATGGTTGCCAATCTGAAATTTTCGTATAAAAAAGTAATCACAAAAACCACGATTAATTTGCTCAACAAATTAACTAAAACATTGCCAATCCCCATGGATAAAGAAGCGAAAGTGTCTTTAATGTTATAGCCTTCGGGATTTTTTTTGAAAATGGCAATTCCTTCGATAATCACCGTCAGGATAAAAAAAGGAATCGCGTAATAAATTAAATTCGGTATTTGTGGCAGGTCCATAAAACAGGTTTAATTTCTTTTGCCAATATAAAATAAATTTTCAAATAGTTGTATCTTTCGACTTTTATAAAATAAATGAACGCATTTTTTCAAAAATATATTTTAAATTTTAAACAAGCTAGCGGTACCTCGAGGGGTGTTTTGCGCACCAAGGAAACCTATTTTTTAAAAGTGGTTGAAAATGATAAGAGTGGTTATGGGGAATGTGCTGTTTTTAAAGGATTAAGCGCCGACGACAGACCAGATTATGAAGAGAAATTGGTTTGGCTTTGTAGAAATATCAACAGAAATTCAGAGGAATTATTGCAAGAGCTCATAGAATTTCCTTCCATTCAATTCGGATTAGAACAGGTTTTTTTATCAGTAAAAGGCGAAAATTCGTTTGAATTGTTTCCTTCAAAATTTACCGAATCTAAAGATTCCATAAAAATAAACGGATTAATTTGGATGGGAACTGAAGCGTTTATGCGACAACAAATTAGGGAAAAATTGGATACCGGGTTTTCAACCCTTAAATTGAAAATAGGTGCCATCGATTTTGAAACGGAAATTTCTTTGTTGAAAAGCATCAGAAAAGAATTTTCTTCCAAAGAAATTGAAATCAGGGTTGATGCAAACGGCGGTTTTCTTCCGTCAGAAGCCTTGGAAAAATTAAAAAGATTGTCCGATTTGAAAATACATTCCATTGAACAGCCCATAAAACAGGGACAAATTGCTGAAATGGCTGAATTATGCGCAAAAACGCCAATTCCAATTGCGTTGGATGAAGAATTAATCGGCGTTTTTGATGTTAGAGAAAAGCAAGAAATCCTGCAAACAATAAAACCGCAATACATTATTCTGAAACCCAGTTTGGTGGGCGGATTTAAAGGAAGTGCCGAATGGATTCAGCTGTCTTCAACACAACATATTGGCTGGTGGATTACCTCGGCGCTGGAAAGCAATATTGGTTTAAATGCCATTGCACAATGGACCTATACCTTAAAAAACAATATGCCGCAAGGTTTGGGAACTGGAAGTTTGTTTGCCAATAATTTTGCAAGTCCGCTAGAGGTTAAAGGCGAACATTTGCATTACAACAACAATATAAAATGGAACGTTAATTTATAAAAAATGAAATTTATACAACAAGTATACAAAGGAAACAATGAGTGGACTGCTTATTTGGTTACATTAATGTTACTTATTTTTGGCTGGCAAATTTTGGGATTTGTTCCTTTATCGCTTGTTGCCTACATTTATGCAGGTGATTTGGAAACTCTTAAGTTGGCCGCTAACACCAATTTTTCGGATTTGGGAATTGATGCGAATTTATATCTCCTATTGGTCATCGCTTCTTTTTTGTTCGGTTTGATGTCCTTGTTTTTAGGTATCAAGTTTATTCATAAAAGAAAAATAAAAACCCTTATTACCAGTCGGGAAAAAGTGGATTGGGGTCGCATTTTTTTTGCTTTTTCAGTTTGGGGAATTGTCGGACTTTTTATGGTGGCTATGGGATATTTTATGGCGCCGGAGGATTATGTTTGGAATTTTAAAGCCGTCCCGTTTTTCACTTTATTGCTGATATCGTTCTTGTTTTTACCCATCCAGACTAGTATGGAAGAATTGTTTTTTCGGGGCTATTTAATGCAGGGATTTGGAACCTGGTTTAAAAATTCTTCTGTGGCACTTATTTTAACTTCCGTAATCTTTGGTTTGTTGCACGGAGTGAATCCGGAAGTTGAGAAATTGGGCTGGTTTATTATGGTCTATTATATTGGAACGGGTCTATTACTTGGAATTTTTACCTTGATGGATGAGGGTACGGAATTGGCTTTGGGTTTTCACGCGGCAAACAATGTTGTTGCGGCAGTGCTGGTTACAACAAATTGGACCGTTTTTCAAACTGATGCTTTGTTGGTGGATATTTCTGAACCTTCCATGGATTGGGAAATGTTTGTGCCGGTATTTATATTGTATCCGTTGATTTTGTTGTTGTTTTCAAAAAAATACCGTTGGACAAACTGGAAAGAAAAATTAACTGGCCGCGTTTTTAAACCGTTGGAATTTAATGAAGATGAGTTTATTGCTTAATTAAGTAAAAAGTAAAAAGTTGAAAGTCGAAAGCACATTTCATAGCCAATTTAAATTACAGGAAAAATCATTTAATTCAAAGGAGGAATTGATTGATTTTTCCAAAGAAATTTCTGTGGAAGTGAGCGATTTTTTAAGGAATTGGTTTGACGAGAATTCTTTTGTTGAAGTAAAAACTTCAGGATCCACAGGAAATCCGAAAATTATCCGGCTTCAAAAATCGCATTTGATTAACAGCGCCAAAGCAACCGGTGACTATTTTAATTTGCCCGAAAACACCACCGCATTGTTGTGTATGTCTACCAATTATATTGCTGGGAAAATGATGCTGGTTCGGGCGCTAACATTGGGCTGGCATTTAGATGTTGTAAAACCAACTTCAAATCCTCTAAAAAATAGCGATAAAAATTACGATTTTTCTGCCATGGTTCCATTGCAACTACACAATTCTTTAGAAGATATTCATAAAATAAAAAAAATGATTGTTGGCGGTGGAACGGTTTCAAATGAGTTATTGAGTAAAATTCAGGAAGTAAAAACAGAAATTTTTGCCACTTACGGAATGACGGAAACCATTACGCATATTGCCGTTAAAAAGCTCAACGTCATTGCGGGCGAAGCGAAGCAATCTTATTATAAAATTCTGCCAAGCATCAAAATTTCTGTTGATCACAGAGGCTGCCTGGTTATTGATGCGCCAACAATTTCATTCGAAAAAGTGGTTACCAACGATTTGGTTGAGCTCATTTCTCCAACAGAATTTAAATGGCTGGGAAGAATTGATAACGTGATTAATTCGGGCGGCATAAAATTAATTCCCGAACAGATTGAAGAAAAACTAGCTGACATAATTGAAAATCGTTTTTTTGTTGCCGGAAAAAAAGATGCGGTTCTTGGTGAAAAACTGGTTCTTGTTATTGAAGAGATAAGTAACTCAACAAAAGCAGCAATTCTTAAAGAAATTAAAAACTCAAAATTGCTTTCAACTTATGAAATCCCTAAAGAAATCTATTTTATAGAAAAGTTTATTGAAACAGAAACAAATAAAATCGACAGGGCAAAAACGTTGGTATTGTTAGAAAAAAGTTCCTAACTTTGGTCTCCGGACTTCTGGCTTTTTAAAAATACCGGCTGAATATTTTAATCAAAACAAGCACTTTAACGCCAATTAGACCTGAATAAAACCAAATTGGTGTTTTAGCAGTTTCTTTCAATTCATAATAAGCCAATTTGATGTCCATTGGCATTTTTTGCAATTCAAAAGTATGGTTGCAATTTGTGCAAACGGAAGATCCCAACTTTCCGCCGGATAAAAATGGGATATGCAATAAGTGTTTATAAACGCCTGTGACACTCACTTTTGTAGTATTTTTTGAAAGACAGTTCGGACAAATAATTTCCTTATGTATTTCCTGCTTTAATTCCGAAGATTTCTTGCCAAATAAATTCATCACTAATTCATTTCCATTGAGTGGTAAACGTTTTGCACATCATCGTCATCTTCCAAACGTTCCAATAATTTTTCAACATCGGCTTGCTCTTCTTCAGAAAGCTTGGTGGTGGTGGTAGGAATTCTCTCAAAACCAGAGGAAAGAATTTCTATATTATTTTCTTCAAGATATTTTTGGATGGCACCAAATTGATCAAAAGGCGCGTAAATCAAAATTCCTTCTTCATCCTCAAAAACTTCTTCCACATTAAAGTCGATCAGTTCCAGTTCAAACTCTTCTAAATCCATTTTAAGATCATCGGCTTTAATCAGGAAATTGCACGTATGGTCAAACATAAAAACGACAGATCCTGAAGTTCCAAAGTTTCCGTTGCATTTGTTAAAAGCCGCTCTCACGTTGGCGACAGTTCTGTTATTATTGTCGGTTGCAGTTTCAATCACAAGTGCAATTCCATGTGGCGCGTAACCTTCAAACAACACTTCTTTATAGTTGGCAGTATCTTTATCTGTGGCTTTTTTAATGGCGCGTTCCACATTTTCTTTAGGCATATTGGCTGCCTTGGCATTTTGGATCACCGCCCTTAAACGTGAATTGCTTTCAGGATTTGGTCCGCCTTCTTTTACTGCCATCACAATATCTTTACCAATTCTGGTAAATGTTTTTGCCATCGCCGACCAGCGTTTCATTTTTCTTCCTTTTCTAAATTCGAACGCTCTTCCCATACTGTTTTTTAAATTTTTATGTGCTGCAAATGTAATTATTACAAAAGGTATTTACAATTATTTTAAACCTGAATTATCCCTAAATTAAATTGTTTTTCAATGGGTGCGTGATTTGCGGCTTCAATGCCCATACCAATCCATTTTCTGGTATCTAACGGATTGATAATCCCATCGGTCCACAAGTGTGCGGCAGCATAATAGGGCGAAGTTTGCGTGTCGTATTTTTGCTGAATGTGTTCCAGTATTTTTTGTTCTTTTTCTTTTGTGATTTCTTCTCCTTTATTTTTTAATGAAGCAGTTTCAATTTGCAACAACACTTTTGAAGCCTGCTCGCCGCCCATCACCGCAAGTCGGGCAGAGGGCCAGGCAACAATTAACCTTGGGTCGTAAGCTTTGCCGCACATGGCGTAATTTCCTGCGCCATAAGAGTTTCCTATCACCACCGTAAATTTTGGAACAACAGAATTACTTACGGCATTTACCATTTTGGCACCGTCTTTTATGATTCCGCCGTGTTCGCTTTTGCTGCCAACCATAAATCCGGTAACGTCTTGTAAAAATACCAACGGAATCTTTTTCTGGTTGCAGTTGGCTATAAATCGGGTTGCTTTATCTGCAGAATCGGAATAGATGACACCCCCAAATTGCATTTCTTTGTTTGCATTTTTCACCACTTTTCGTTGGTTGGCCACAATTCCCACAGCCCAGCCTTCAATGCGTGCATAACCGCAAATGATGGTTTTTCCATACTCTTTTTTATACTCTTCAATTTCTGAATTGTCGACCAAACGTTTGATGATTTCCCGCATATCGTATTGGTCGGTTCTTGTGGCGGGCAAAATTCCAAAGATTTCTTCCGGGTTTTCTGCCGGATTTACCGTTTGAATTCTGTTAAAACCAGCTTTGTTATAATCGCCAATTTTATCAATAATATTTTTTATTTTATCCAAAGCATCGTAATCATCAGAGGCTTTATAATCGGTTACGCCGCTAATTTCGCTGTGTGCTTTTGCACCGCCCAAAGTTTCATTATCAACATTTTCGCCAATAGCAGCCTTTACCAAATAGCTTCCGGCCAAAAATATACTTCCTGTTTTATCAACAATAATGGTTTCATCGCTCATAATGGGCAAATAAGCGCCGCCTGCAACGCAACTTCCCATGACTGCAGAAATTTGCGTAATCCCCATACTGCTCATCACGGCATTGTTCCTGAAAATTCTTCCGAAGTGTTCTTTGTCGGGAAAAATTTCATCTTGCATTGGTAAATAAACCCCTGCACTGTCCACCAAATAAATGATGGGTAACTTATTTTCCATGGAAATTTCTTGCGCGCGCAAATTCTTTTTTCCGGTGATGGGAAACCAGGCTCCGGCTTTTACTGTTGCGTCATTGGCCACCACAATGCATTGTTTTCCTTTGATGTAGCCTATTTTTACGATAACACCGCCCGACGGACAACCGCCGTGTTCTTCGTACATTCCTTCGCCAACCAACGCGCCAATTTCAATGGAATCGCTTTTGACATCAAAAAGATACTCAATGCGTTCTCTTGCCGTTAATTTTCCATTGTCTTTGTGCTTTTCTGTTCTTTTTTCACCGCCGCCTTTGTAAACTTTTTGGAGTTTTTTGTTAAGCGCGGAGATTTGAAGTTTATTGAAATCTTCGTTTTTGTTGAAGTTGATGTCCATTTTAATTTGATCTTTTGAAGAGGTGCTAAAGTACAAAATGTATGTGAAACTAACTTATTTAAATACCTTGATAATAAATACCTGGGTAGATTAAAATAATTGTTGTAATTTTGTGCTTTAAATTAAATTTAAGACACAAAAAATGACAAAAAATATCCTAACCATTGGTGGCAGTTCAAGTAAAAACTCAATCAATAAAATGTTGGCAGAATATGCGGGCGGACTGCTGAAAAATGCAACATTGACTAAGGTTGATTTAAACGAATTTGAAATGCCTTTGTTTTCGGTTGATTTGGAGAAAGAAAAAGGATTTCCAAAAGGCGCGATTGAATTGAATGAGATTATTGAAAAAGCGGACGGATTTATAATTTCGTTGGCTGAGCATAATGGCGCCTATTCCGCAGCTTTTAAAAATGCGTTTGACTGGCTTTCACGAATTAACGGCAAGGTTTGGCGAAATAAACCTATGTTGTTGTTAAGCGCTTCACCAGGAATTCGTGGCGGACAATCGGTTTTAAATATTGCCTTGGACCGATTTCCTTTCAATGGCGGAAATATTGTGGGAAGCATGCCTTTCCCTTCAATTAATGAAAATTTTATAGACGGTGAAATTGTAAATACAAACTTAAAAGCCAATCTTCAAATACTTGTTGATGAGTTAGAAAAAGCACTGTAATTATGGGCGATATTTCAAAAGATATTAATTCTAAGTTTCCAAATGAACGTGTAAAAGCGCTCATTAACATAAAATATACCGCAAATTGGCTAAATACCGTTGGAAATGAATTTTTAAAACCTTCCAAGATTTCCAATCAGCAATATAATATTTTGCGAATTTTGAAAGGTGCAAATCAAGCGGTAACGGTTAATATGGTGAAAGAAATAATGATAGAAAAGTCGCCAAATGCCACACGGCTTATGGATAAATTGTGCGATAAAGGTTTGATTGAAAGAACCCGATGCGAGAATGACAGAAGGGTTGTCTATGTGAAAATTTCAGAAAAAGGCTTGAAATTATTGGATAAAATCAATGTTGATGAGCTTGTTAATCATATGAATGCCATTTCCGAAGAAGAAGCAAAAATATTGAATGAAATTTTAGATAAAATCAGATAAAATGAAACGAGCATAA
>JAVVEF010000015.1:26884-35028 GCA_032251275.1 Lutibacter sp. | reverse complement strand
AACACCTGAAGTTACTATTAGTGGAAATTCGGTATTGACTTGTGCAAATGAAAGCATTACGTTAACAGCAACAGCTCAGGGAGCCGCAAGCTACTTATGGAGCAATGGAGCAACCGCAGCAAGTATTGATGTAACAACTCCGGGCAATTATTCAGTAACGGTAACAGGAGCAAACGGATGTTCAGCCACAGCAGCAGCAGTGACGGTAACAGGAGATGCTTCTCAACCATCGGTTGTTGTCAGTGGAAATTCAGTATTAACTTGTGCTTCTACAAGCGCAACGTTAGTTGCTACTGCTACAGTTCAGGGAACAGCGAGTTACTTATGGAATACAGGTGCCACTACCGCAACAATTTCGGTGAATGCTCCTGGAGAGTATTCAGTAACAATAACTGACAGTAGCAACGGATGTTCCGTAACGGAATCAGTGACTGTGGCACAAAATACCACGCCACCTGCAGTAAGCATCAGCGGACCAACAGAGTTGACCTGTAATGTTACAAGTATCACTTTAAATGCAAGTGCTTCAACTGTTCAGGGTACGGCAAGTTATTTATGGAATAACGGAGCAACAACTGCTTCAATAGCGGTTAGCCAAACTGGAGAATATACAGTGGTGGTAACGGACAGCGGCAACGGATGCTCAAATGCAAAAACCATAACAGTAACCGAGAATTATGTACCTTCCCAAATTGAAGGAGGCTCAATTGCCTTATGTATAGAAGATGCAAGCCTAAATTTAACAAGTTTGTTGCCAAGCGGTTTTGTTGCAGGAGGTATCTGGGTAGATAATATGAACAGTGGAGGCTTAACAGAAACTAGTTTCGATCCTTCAACAGTGAATCTGGAAGACTATGAGTTTACTTATACAGAACCTGGAGACTGTGGAAGAATAATAACAGTATTCGTAAATGTCAATGATGACTGTGTAGTATTGACTTGTACAACTCCTGAGGATATTTCTAAAGTTGTTACACCAAACGGTGACGGTGTAAATGACGTATTTAGTGTGGGTGTTGTTTCAGGGGCAGGAACTTGTAAGTATATAGTTAAAATATTCAACCGTTGGGGTAAAATAGTTTATCAATCAGACAATTATTTGAATAACTGGAATGGAAAACATGACGGTTCCGGAGTATCAATAGGGTCAAATTTAGAATTGCCTACAGGCACTTACTATTATATTGTTAATATAATTGATACCGGCGGTAGTTCTTTAACACCAATAACAGGATATATTTATTTAGGCACTCATTAATAAAAATAGAACTATGAAACGTATAATTTCAATAATAGTATTGCTGATCGCAGGCTTTGAATATTCAAACGCCCAGCAACTACCACAGTTTACCCAATATATGTACAATACAATTGCCATTAACCCGGCTTATGCGGGTAGCAGGGACGCTTTGAGTATTGTTGGACTAAACAGAAATCAGTGGGCCGGATTTGACGGAGGACCAGAAACACAAACGCTCTCCATTCATTCTCCATTGAGAAATGAAAAAATAGGTTTAGGATTGTCCTTAATAAATGATAAGGCAGGTTTTGAAAACTTTACCTATGTGTATGGAGATTTCTCCTATACCATTCAGGCAAGTGAAAATGTAAAAGTTAGCTTTGGTTTAAAAGCCGGGATGACCTATTACAAGCTGTCGGAAACATTGTACAATGCCACTGAAGTAAATCAGGATCCCTATTTTAATGAGAAATTAAACAGATGGAATCCTAATTTAGGAGCCGGGATTTTATTTCACAGCAACAGGTGGTATTTCGGACTTTCAACGCCAAAAATCATCAATCACGATTTGAACAACAAGACCGAGTTTAAAGCTTTGGAAAGGGTTCATTATTATGCCATAGGAGGTTATGTTTTTGATATCGCCGAAAGCTTAAAATTCAAACCTTCCTTTATGGTAAAACATACGGAAGGCGTGCCGCTTTCAACGGACTTAACGGCTAACTTTTTATTTAATGAAAGGTTTTGGCTGGGTGGTTCTTACAGGATGAACGGCAAGCAGGAAGCCATTGGCGCCCTTGTGGACTTTCAGGTTACAGATCAGTTCAGAGTTGGTTATACCTATGAAATTCCTACCGGCGAAATTCGGCCTTATACTTCGGGATCTCATGAGATATTGTTAATGTATGAGTTTAAATTTATGAAAAACAAACAAAAATCTCCTAGATATTTTTAACCAAATTTAAGATGAATATTATGAAAAATATAAAACTTTTATGTATAGCTTTTGTTTTGATAAGCACATCGACATTTGGTCAGACCGCAAAACAAAAGAGAGCCGAAAGACAGTTTAACAACTTTTCGTTCGTAAAGGCAATAGACACCTATGAAAAACTGATTGACACAAGCTTTAACAAATATTACGCGATGCGACAATTGGCTGATGCCTACATTATGTTGCGCCAGCCGGAAAAAGCTTTGCCAATTTATGAGAAAGTGGTTCAGCAGCCAAATGTTCCTTCGGAATACTATTTGTATTATGCACAAACCCTAAGAGCCAACGGACAGTATGAAGAATCAAAAGAATGGATGAAGAAATACAGTGACGCGGGCAACCAAGAAGACTCCCGAGTTAAGCGATTCTTTGAGAAAGAGGATTTGGCAAGCGGCATATTTAATGCGAGAGAGAAAAACTTTCTGAAAAAAGTAAATTTCAACAGCAAATACAACGATTTTGGTGCAGTGGTATTAAATGATCAGATTGTTTTCACATCATCAAGTGATGAGGGTGTTTCGGTAAAAAGACGATACGCCTGGGACGGACAGCCATTGTTGGATATGTATCAGGTTCCGCTTGAAGGAGCATCTGCATCAACTGCCACAAAACTGGAAGGCGACGTAAATACGATTCACCATGACGGTCCGGCAACTTTTAATGCCGAGGGAACCAAAATGTACTTTTCAAGAAACAATTTTCATGATAACAAGAAAATAACCAACAACAAAGGTGTGATGCTTATGGGTATCTATAGCGCCGATTTGGTGAATGGCAAGTGGACAAACGTAAAACCGTCAAACCTTAACAATGCAGATTATATTGTTTACCACCCATCTTTAAGCAAAGACGGTAAGGAACTTTATTTTTCATCTGATATGCCTGGAGGCTTCGGAGGAACGGATATTTATGTGAGTGATGTTAATGCTGATGGTTCTTTGGGAACTCCTAAAAATTTGGGGGAAATTGTGAATACGGAAGGCAATGAATCTTTCCCGTTTATTCATTATGAAGAAGAAACTTTGTATTTTTCTTCTGATGACCACGTTGGAGCCGGACTTTTAGACATATTTGCAGCGGTAAAAGACCAAAATGGCAACATTGTGAACGTGATTAATTTGGGTGAGCCAATCAACAGTGAAAAAGACGATTTCGCCTATTATTTGTCACCTGACGGACTTAGTGGATATATTTCTTCCAACAGAGATGCTGGCATGGGCGGTGATGATATTTATGCCTTTACCAGAATTCCGCCACTAACCTTAAAAGGTCAAATTTTTGATGCCATTAACGGAAAACCTGTTGCTGGCGCAAAAGTGATTTTGGCGCGTAAAAATGGCGAAGAAATCGCTTATTTCATCACAGAAGCAGACGGAGCCTATGAACATTTGATTGAGAGGGACAAAGAATTTGTGTTAAAAGGATCTAAAGCAAAATACCAGGATGTGCAAAAAGAATTCAATTCTTTTGGTCTGGAAAAAGAAAGAGAACTGATAGTTGATTTAAACATACCAATGTCGCCGATAGAAGATGTGGTTATTTTGGCCGATTTAAACACCATCTATTTTGATCTGGACAAATCCAATATTCGACTTGATGCAGCTTTGGAATTAGATAAAGTAGTTACTTTGATGAACAAATATCCTGGTATGGTGATTAGATTGGAATCACATACCGACAGTAGGGCAGATGATAATTACAACATGAAACTGTCTAACAGAAGGGCAAAATCTACCTATGAGTATATTATTTCAAAAGGTATTGACGCCAAAAGAATTCCGAAATACGAAGGATTTGGAGAAAGCCAGTTGGTTAACAAATGTTCAAATGGTGTGAATTGCACCGAAGAAGAACATCAGTTAAACAGAAGAACGGAGTTTATCATCCTGAAAATGAAATAGAAAACACAAAAAAATAGCAGTCGTAACATCTATATATCCTTGATTATACTACCGTTGTGGGGACGACAATTTCTCAAGATATCGTTACGGCTGCTTCTTATTAAATATTAAAATGCATAAAGCACTTTTTTTTAAAAGTGCTTTATGCATTTATTACATAACCGATTCTTTTCTACTTCAGCAACCCCGATCTTTTTAACAATGCGGTATTATTTGGTTTTTTGCCCCTAAAATTAACATACAATGTCAAAGGTTTATCGGTGCCGCCTTTTGATAAAACATTTTCTTTAAATTTTTGCGCGGTGACTTTATTAAAAATTCCATTTTCCAAAAAGTAAGCAAAAGCATCTGCATCCAAAACTTCCGCCCATTTGTAAGAGTAATATCCGGATGAATATCCGCCCTGAAAAATATGTGAAAAAGAAGTACTCATACAGTTCTCTTTGATGTCCGGAAATAATTGGGTGTTCTTAAATGAAAAGGTTTCAAATTCCTTTACATTTTTGATGGTTGAAGGATCATTGGCATGATAATTCATATCCAACATTCCCAAACTCAACTGACGTAAAGTTTGCATTCCTTCCATAAAATTTGATGATTTTTTAATTTTATCGACCAATTCCATAGGAATTGGCTCGTTTGTTTCAAAGTGCTTGGCAAACAAATTCAAGGCTTCTTTTTCATAACACCAATTTTCTAACAATTGGCTTGGAAGTTCCACAAAATCCCAGTAAACGTTTGTACCCGATAAACTTGGATACTTTGTGTTGGCCAACATTCCGTGTAAGGCATGTCCAAATTCATGGAATAACGTTGTGACTTCATTAAAGGTTAATAAAGATGGTTTTGTTGGAGTGGGTTTGGTGAAATTGCAAACAACCGAAATATGAGGTCTAGAATTTTCACCGTCTTTCATCCACTGGCCTTTAAAGGAAGTCATCCAGGCGCCGTCTCGTTTTCCTTTTCTCGGGAAAAAATCGGCATATAAAATGGCGATGTAATTTCCTGAGGTGTCCGTAACTTTAAAGGTTTTAACATCTTTATGATATTTATCGAGTTCATAAATTTCTTCAAATACCAAGTCATATAATTTGTTGGCAACCGCAAAAACGCCGTCAATCACATTTTGCAGTTTGAAATAGGGTTTTAACTGTTCTTCTTCCAAATCAAAAAGTGCTTTTTTTAATTTTTCCGAATAATAGGCGCTATCCCATTTTTGAAGTTTTTTAATGCCGTCTTTTTTTGCAAAATCCGATAGTCTTTTAAATTCTTCTTCAGCAGCAGGTTTTGCTTTTTCAAGCAGATCTTCTAAAAAGTAATGTACGATTTTGGGGTTTTCAGCCATTCGTTCTTCCAAAACAAAATGTGCGTGTGTATGATAGCCCAATAAATTTGCTCTTTTATGTCGAAGTTTTACAATGTTTAATATAGTTTGCTGGTTGTCATTTTCATTGTTCCTGAATGCTTTTGCGCCAAAAGCAATGGCCATTTTTTTTCTTAAATTTCTGTCATCCGCATACATCATAAATGGAATGTAACTAGGATAATCCAATGAAAAAACCCAGCCTTCCTTATTTTTTTCTTTTGCGGCCATTTGTGCAGCTTCTACAGTGCTTTCAGGCAATCCTTTCAAATCATTTTCATCGGTCAAATGAAGTTCAAAATCATTGGTTTCGGCCAATACATGCTCTCCAAAAGTCAATTTTAATTTGGAAAGTTCCATATCAATTTTTCGCAGCTCCAATTTGTCCTTTTCATTTAGATTGGCACCGTTTCTGACAAAACTTTTATAAGATTTGGTTAATAAAGTGTATTGTTCTGTGGTTAAATTTAGCGAATCTTTTTTCTCATAAATTTGCTTCACCCTTTTAAACAACGGCTCATTTAATTTAACGTCATTTGAAAATTCAGAAAGTATCGGAGATATTTCTTGGGCAATTTTTTGAATTTCTTCACTGGTTTCGGCAGAATTTAAATTAAAAAAAACACTTGAAATCCGATCCAGTTTTTCCCCGCCAAATTCCATTGCTTCAAGGGTGTTTTCAAAAGTTGGTTTAGCGCTGTTAGCAGTGATGGCGTCAATTTCTTTTTTTGCCAGTTCTATACTTTCGATAAATGCAGGTTTAAAATGCTCATTTTTAATTTTCGAAAACGGCGCTGTTGTAAATGGCGTTTTAAATTCAGCTAATAATGGATTGCTCATAGCGAAATATTGAATCTTGTTATTGTTAAAATGTTGAATTTTTTTTAGTAAAAACGAAACTAAATCTTTTTATTTTTAAGTTCCTCGGAAGCTTTGTAAACTTTTGCTTTTAAGGCTTCTTTGTAAAGAATTATTTTATCAAGCACGTTTTTGTGTGCACTGCCAATAATTTGTACGGCTAAAATCCCGGCGTTTTCAGCGCCGTCTAACGCAACAGTTGCTACGGGAACACCGCTTGGCATTTGCAAAATTGAAAGGACGGAATCCCATCCGTCGATTGAGTTTCTGGATTTTATGGGAACGCCAATAACAGGCAGCGGACTCATTGATGCCACCATTCCGGGTAAATGCGCTGCGCCGCCGGCTCCGGCAATTATGACCGAAATTCCGCGCGTATGCGCATTTTTCGCATAGTCAAAAAGTTTTTCGGGCGTTCTATGGGCTGAAACAATATCCACTTCAGTTTCAATGTCAAAACTTTGTAAAATAGCGATTGCCTGTTGCATAATTGGCAGGTCTGAACTGCTTCCCATAATAATTCCTACTTTGCTCATTTTATTGAAAATTAAAAAATTAAAAGATTGAAAATTGAAAACCAATAAATCAAATTCCAGTATTAATTACTAATTACCCTAATGGTATTTTTAACGGTTTCCGCTATTTTTCGCGCTTCGGTTAAATTGTTGTTCACAATGGTTACGTGGCCCATTTTTCTGAAAGGCCGTGTTTGTTTTTTGCCGTAAATATGAGGCGTTACGCCTTTCATTTCAAGAATTTCCGCTATATTTTCATAAATCACATCGCCTGAAAAACCTTCTTCACCCACCAAATTTACCATAATTCCGGCAACTTTGCTGTCGGTATTTCCCAAAGGAAGGTTTAAAATACTGCGCAGGTGCTGCTCAAACTGATTTGTATAAGAAGCTTCAATACTGTAATGGCCGCTGTTATGGGTTCTCGGAGCAACTTCGTTCACCAAAATTTCGTCATCTTCCGTTTGAAAAAGTTCAACGGCCAACAAGCCTATATGCTCAAAAGCTTCTGCAACATGTAAGGCAATTTTTATGGCTTTTTCGGCAACTTCTTCAGAAATTCTGGCCGGACAAATAACATATTCCACTTGGTTGGCTTCGGGATGGAATTCCATTTCTACCACTGGATATGTTTTTATTTCTCCGTTTTTATTTCTGGCCACAATTACGGCCAATTCATTTTTAAACGGAATTAACGCTTCGATAATTGAGTCATTGTCAGGTAATGAATCTAAATCAGTCAGATTTCTCACGATTTTAACACCAGTACCATCATAGCCAAATTGTGCTGATTTCCAAACAAAAGGAAAAGCTACTGATTCTTTTTTTAATGCTGCAAGCGATGAAAACCGTTTGTGTGGAGATGTTGGGATGTTATTTTCTTTGAAAAAATCTTTTTGTTTTCCTTTATGCTGAATAATTTGCAAGATGCTTGGCTGTGGAAAAATGTCCAAACCTTCTTTTTCAAGTTTTAAAAGCGCCTCAATATTTACGTGTTCAATTTCAATGGTTAACAAATCCACTTTTTTGCCGAAGTTGTAAACGGTATCAAAATCCATTAAACTTCCCTGGTGAAATTCATTGCAAATTTGTGCGCAGGGCGCTTCATTTGATGCATCTAAAATACAGGTATAAATATCGAATTTTTGCGTTTCGGCCAGCAACATTTTCCCTAATTGTCCGCCACCCAATACGCCCAATCTAAAATTTGATGAGAAATAATTTTTCACTTTATATAGGTTTGGCACAAAAATACCAATCTGTTTTTAATAAA
>JAVVEF010000015.1:23638-26784 GCA_032251275.1 Lutibacter sp. | reverse complement strand
TTAAATCTCATTCTGGGTTTCCAGTTGTGAGATTTTTGTATTTATTTAAACAGTAAGTTATGAGTAATATTTCGTATTATACAGAAGAAGGGTTGAAAAAACTAAAGGACGAATTGGAGTTTTTGGAGCGTGTTGAACGTACAAGAATAAGTAATGATATTGCAGAAGCAAGAGATAAAGGTGACTTAAGCGAGAATGCCGAATACCACGCAGCCAAAGAGGAGCAGTCTATGTTGGAGTTGAAAATTGCCAAATTAAAAGAAGTGCTTTCGAATGCGAGAATAATTGATGAATCGTTGTTGGATACTTCAAAGGTATTGATTCACTCAACAGTCAAATTAAAAAATACGGTGACCAAAGCGGAATTTAAATACACTTTGGTTGCTGATTCTGAAACAAACTTGAAAGAAGGAAAACTATCGGTAAATTCACCGATAGGCAAAGGATTGCTGGGTAAAAAAGTAGGCGATATCACCGAAATTGAGGTGCCTAGCGGCGTGATGGAATTTGAGATTCTGGAAATTACCAGAGGGTAAAATTTCTTTAAATAGCTGTATAAATCCTTTTCGTTTCAAAAAATGAAAAGGATTTATTAATTTTGGATAAAAATAAAAATAAAACCATGAGCACACTATTCACAAAAATAATTAATGGTGAAATTCCATCGTATAAAGTTGCCGAAGACGACGATTTTTATGCATTTTTGGATGTAAATCCGAATGCGAAAGGCCATACGTTGGTGGTGCCAAAAAAGGAAGTCAATAAGCTTTTTGAGTTGGATGAAGAAACTTATAATGGCTTGATGCGTTTTTCAAGAAAAATTGCCATTGCCTTGGAAAAAACAATTCCGTGCAAACGGGTTGGAATGGCGGTTATAGGACTTGAAGTGCCTCATGTTCACGTACATTTAATTCCTTTGGAAGCGATGCAGGATATTCAATTTATGCATAAAGTAACATTGTCGCCAGTGGAATTTGAAGCGACTGCCAAAGCAATTTCGACCAATTTATAAAATTATTTTTTCAGCGTAATCACAAAAGTGGTTCCTTTACCCAGTTCCGATTTTAAAACGGCAATTTTACCGTTGTGGTAATCTTCAATAATTCTTTTTGCGAGTGACAATCCCAAACCCCAGCCACGTTTTTTGGTGGTAAAACCCGGTGTAAAAATTTCGTGTTGCAAATGTTTGGGGATTCCTTTGCCGGTGTCGGAAATGGTAATGGATATATTTTTTTCGTTTTCGGTGATTGCAAGGGCAATTTTTCCTTTTCCCTCCATGGCGTCGATGGCGTTTTTTACCAAATTTTCGATTACCCAACTAAACAGCTGCAAATTTATTTTTGCATAAATTTCGTTTTTTGAGGATTCAAATTTAAAAACAACTTGCTTTGAACTTCTAAGTTTCAGATAGTCAAACGAAGCGCTGGTTGCTTCCACCACATTTTGTTCTTTTAATTCGGGAATCGAACCAATTTTTGAAAATCGTTCCGCAATCGTGTTTAACCTCACTACATCATTTTCAATTTCTTTTATGGCATTTTCGTTGGTGTTTTCAAGGCGTAAAATTTCAATCCAACCCAAAAGCGATGATAAAGGCGTGCCAATTTGATGGGCAGTTTCTTTGGCCATTCCGGTCCAAAGTTTGTTTTGCTCCGCTACTTTATTAGATTTAAAAAACAGGTAAATAACGCTGGCAAATAAAAATAAAATAAGAATTAGAGCGACAGGATAATACTTTAATTTGGTTAATAAATCGGAATTTCGATAGTAAATGTATTGTTTTAAATCTTCGCCTTTGTAGCTTATTGTTATTGGTTTGTTTTGGCTTTTCATCAAAAAAAGCTGTTTTTCCAAATAGTTTTTCTTTTTTACTTTAACGGAATCTAAATTTGCCCATTCGGTAATGCTGTCTTTTTCATTGGTAATAATCATTGGAATATTGTGGTTGTTGCCAATAATTTTATCTTCCAGCGATATATCTGTATTTAAACTTGCGCTGCTGAAGCGTTCATAGGCTTTCGCTAAAATTTCCATTTTGGCGCGTTCTTCATGTTTAAATTTTTGAAAAAAATCATACGTATTCCAAAGAATGAGGGCAACAATGATAAATGAAGACAAAATTACTGTCCAACGAATTATCTGTGTATTCTTTTGTGAAGCCATATTCAAATATAAAGTATAAGTTACTATAACTTAAAAATAAAATCTATATTATTTAACCTTGAAATATTTATATTTGTTATAAAATCAAATAAATGTTAAGTATTGACCCAAATGACATATCAACAGTAAAGTTACAGGAATATTTGCAAAGCGCCATTGCACCGCGTCCTATTGCTTTTGCAAGCACGATTGATGCACTTGGGAACCCAAATTTATCGCCATTTAGTTTTTTTAATGTTTTTAGCGCAAATCCTCCCATTTTAATATTTTCACCGGCACGTCGTGTTCGGGATAACACTACAAAACATACCTTGGAAAATGCCAAAGCGACTAAAGAAGTGGTGATTAATGTGGTAAATTATGATATTGTACATCAAATGTCGTTGGCGAGCAGCGAATATCCGGAAGGCGTAAATGAGTTTATAAAAGCAGGGTTTACGATGTTACCTTCTGATAAAATAAAACCGTTCAGGGTTGGCGAATCACCCATACAATTTGAGTGCAAGGTTAATGAAATAGTGGAACTTGGCAATGAAGGCGGCGCCGGCAATTTAATCATTTGCGAAGTGGTGAAATTGCACATAAATAAAGATTATTTGGATGATGATGGTACCATCAATCAATATAAATTAGATTTGGTGGCAAGGGCAGGAGGAAGTTTGTATTCCAGAGCAAGGGAAGGTTTTTTTGAGATTCCAAAACCATTGTCAACGCTGGGAATTGGGGTTGATGCAATTCCTTCTGAAATAAAGAACAGCAGCATTTTAACTAGAAATGATTTGGGAATATTGGCCAATGTGGAAGCGATTCCTTCTGAAGATGATGTTGATAAGTTTGCAAAAGAACATATAGAATATATTGGGATTAATACGGCGAAAAAACATACATTTGCGAAAGCGCTTTTAGAAAAAAACGAAGTGTTAAGTGCTTGGAAAGTACTTTTAATTCAATAATTAGAAATATGGAAATTACAGGAAAAATTA
>JAVVEF010000015.1:18512-23538 GCA_032251275.1 Lutibacter sp. | reverse complement strand
GCACAAGTGGAAGGTGCTCCGGGAGCAAAACCTACAACACCACCGGCTAAATTTGAAACCACAACAGACATAAACGACAGCGAACCGGATGATTTACCGTTTTAAGTCGATTTAAACAGTATTAAAGAGAGAAAAACGCCAGTTTTTCTCTCTTTTTGTTTGGCTATATTTGTAAAAAAAATAAAGAATGTATTTGCTATCAAAAGATTTGGTGTTTCCTCCGGTATATCTGGCCAATAAAGACGGTTTGTTAGCTGTTGGCGGAGACTTGTCGCCTGAAAGATTGCTGCTTGCTTATAAAAGTGGAATTTTTCCTTGGTACAATCAGGGAGAACCCATTATTTGGTACAGCCCGGATCCAAGAATGGTTTTGTTTCCTAAAAATCTTAAAATTTCGAAAAGCATGAGGCAAATCATTCGAAAAAATCAATTTAGGGCAACATTCAACCAAAATTTTTCGGAAGTCATTGCTAACTGTAAAAACAGCTACAGAGAAGGGCAGGGCGGAACTTGGATTACCGATGAAATGGAACAGGCTTATATTAATTTGCACAATTTGGGTGTCGCAAAATCGGTGGAAGTCTGGGAGGGAAATGAATTGGTTGGAGGTTTATATGGCATTGATTTGGGACACATTTTTTGCGGGGAAAGTATGTTCAGCAAAGTGAGCAATGCTTCAAAATTTGCCTTTATTTATTTGGTTCAAAAATTGGAAAAGGAACATTATACATTGATAGATTGCCAAGTTTACAATGCGCATTTGGATAGTTTAGGCGCTGAAGAAATTTCACGAGAAATATTTCTAACCTATCTAAAAAAATAAAATTGAGAACCAATATTACTTGTAAAATTGCATATTTTTTAACTTTAGGCACTCCAAACTTTAGGCACTAATAATTTAATAAGTTCACTATCTTTGAACATCAATAAAAACAGCACATGGAAATTAAAAACGCACAACTAGTTGTTGACAACTGGATAAAGGAACACGGCGTCCGTTATTTTAATGAATTGACCAATATGGCACAATTAACTGAAGAAGTTGGTGAAGTTGCACGAATTATTGCGCGGCGTTATGGCGAACAAAGCGAAAAGGAAAGTGATAAAGGGAAAGATTTGGGAGAAGAATTGGCCGATGTGGTTTTTGTGGTTTTGTGTTTGGCAAATCAGACAGGAATCGATTTGCAGGTGGCTTTCGACAAAAAAATGGATGTAAAAACAAAACGGGATCACGACCGTCATCAAAATAATAAAAAATTAAAATAAATGAATCCTTATAAAAATCAATCTTTTTTAAATTTAACTATTCGATTTTCAACAATATTTTTTGTGATAGTCACCATCCTTAAAATTCTAATTTCAATTTTTAAAAATGGAGGTGTTTCAGGAATGATTGCAGAATATTTTTCTGCGGAAACCTGGTTGCCGTTTTTAACAATTCAGTTGGTGATGTCTCTTATTTACGGACTTATTATGGCAGGATATTACAAGTTTATTAAAAAATAAAGAGGCTGAAAGCCTCTTTATTTTTTTTAATTTAAATTGATTAATTCTATATCGCTTTCCTTTACTTTTTTGTTCAGCATCTTCACATCTTCATCAAAAATGGCATAAATTTTAGCCAATTCCGCATCTATTAATTGGGTAATTTCTTTTTTAAATTCAACAGACTGGTCGGTGGGTCTGTAATCCCCAATAGAACTCAGCGAATTTAAATGTGCCAATTTATTGTTTAACCTAATTGGAAAGTTAAGTGGATCTTGTGAGCTTTTACTTTTTGTCTGATACAATTTATTTTCAACGATTGTCATTTCTTTTACAATTTTTTCAGCGAGTTCAACAATTTCCTTATTTTTTTCTTTATCGGTTATAGATGCTTTCAGCAGATTGATTTGTTCCCTTATTTTGGTAATATTTTTTAAAGTTTTATGAATCTCCGTTAATTTTTCCTGAATTTCAATGATAAAATCAAATTGAGCTTGTAAATCTTCTGTTGTTGCGCTGCTTCTTGGATCTTTTAACAAGTTAAAATTTTGTTCAGAAACCTGTTTTCCGTTTATGTTCAATTGAATTTTATAGGTTCCCGGTAATGCTTTTGGTCCTTGCAATGATGCCCACCATAAAATCATCCCTTTTATTTTTTCGGCATCCGGATATTGCATATCCCAGTTAAATTGATTTGAACCTTTTTCAACTTTTAATTTTTCTTCATGTTTATCTTCGTTTGGTTTGTTAGAAAAGGTTTTAATGAGTTTGCCCGAATTCTCATAGACCGATAAACTTAAGGTGTCATTTTCGGCAACATTTTTAACATAATAATTCACCAAAACTCCCCCGGGATGATTTTGTCCGGCAGTTTTGGATTTGCGTTTACTTCCGCCCATTCTGTAACTGTCCATTGGTTTGTACAAGAAAAAATCTTTGGAAATAAGGGTTTCATCAATTTGATGAAAAGGCGTTAAATCATCAATAATCCAGAAGGAACGGCCTTGTGTTGCGGCAATTAAATTGTTGTTTTTAACGGCTAAATCTGTAATAGGAACAATCGGTAAATTCAGTTGAAAAGGACTCCAATTATTTCCATCATCAAAACTCAGGTACATGCCATTTTCAGTTCCGGCATACAGCAATCCTTTTCTTTTTGGATCTGCTCTTAAAGCTCTTGTGAAATGCTCCGAAGCGATTCCTTTTGTAAGTAATTTCCAGATTTTTCCGTAGTCTTCAGTTTTATAAATATAAGGCGTATAATCGCCTAATTTATAACGGGTACCAACAATATATGCACCACCAGACGTAAAAGGATCAACTTCAATACAATTAAACATCATCCATTCCGGCATTTTTTTAGGCGTCACATTTGTCCAGTTTTTTCCCCCATCTCGGGTAATATGAACCAAACCATCATCAGAGCCTGTCCAAATCAAGTCTTTTTCAAAAGGAGATTCCGTTGCGGCAAAAATAGTTCCGTAGTATTCCACGCCGGTGTTATCTTTGGTAATTGGGCCGCCTGAAATCCCTAAAGTTTTTGGATCATTTCTTGTTAAATCAGGGCTGATAACCTCCCAAGACTGTCCTTCATTGGTTGTTGTATGAAGGTGATTCGAAGCAGCATACAATTTCTTTTTATTATTTGGCGAAAAGAAAATTGGGTAATTCCACTGGAAACGATATTTCATATCTTCGGCACCATGGCCCATTGGATCATCCGGCCAAACATTTATGGCCCTGGTTTCATTGGTTTTATGATTGACCCTTGTCAGCAATCCGCCATAACTGCCGCCATAAACGATATCGTTATTTAATGGATCAACTGCAATATGGGCGCTTTCACTTCCCGCGGTACTTTCCCAATCACTTTCTTCAATGTTTCCGCCGTTTGTTCGGTGAGAAATTCTGACGGTTGAATTGTCTTGCTGCGCCCCATAAATTCTGTAAGGAAAATGGTTATCTGTTACCACCCTATAAAATTGTCCAGTTGGCTGATTGTGATAGGTGCTCCAATTTTCACCGGCATCAAAACTTATTTGTGCACCACCATCATCACCAATAATCATCCGCTGGTTGTCTTCCGGAGCAATCCATAAATCGTGGTGATCGCCATGCGGAGCTTCAAAGGATTTAAAAGTTTTGCCGCCATCTTTTGATTGATGGTAATTGACATTTAAAACGTAAACTGTGTTTTCGTCTTGCGTGTCGGCATAAATTCGGGTGTAATACCAGGCGCGCTGGCGCAATTCACGGTCGCTGTTAATCAGTTTCCAGGTTTTTCCGGCATCGATGGATTTGTAAACGCCACCGTCATTATTTTCAATTAAAGCCCAAACGATATCTGAATTTAAGGGTGAAACAGCAACGCCTGCAATGCCCCAAATTCCTTTTGGCAGTCCTTCATTTGTTGAAATGTTCTCCCATGTTTCTCCTTCATCCGTGCTTTTCCATAAGGCAGAACCTTCTCCGCCGCTTGATAAACTGTAAGGCGTTCTTCTGACATTCCAGGTTGTGGCATATAAAATTCGTGAATTGGTTGGGTCAATAATTAAATCTACCGCACCTGCATCTGCATTTGAAAACAAAACTTTTTTCCAGGTATTGCCGCCATCTTTGGATTTATAAACGCCTCTTTCATCCGTAGATTTATACAAATCACCCAAAACAGCCGCAAATACAATATCCGGATTTTTAGGATGAATTCTTATCCGTGGAATATGGCGTGAATTTTTTAAACCAATGTGTTCCCAATTTTTACCGGCATCAACCGATTTCCACATGCCATCACCCGAAGAAACATTTCCGCGAACCGTTTTTTCGCCATTGCCAACATAAATGACATTGTTATCGGATTCACTTACGGCAATAGCGCCAACAGAACCGCCAAAAAAGCCATCGGAAATTGAACTCCAGGTGTTGCCGGCATCTGTTGTTTTCCAAACGCCACCGCCGGTTGCCCCAAAATAATACAGATTTGCTTTATTTGGAACACCGGTTACTGCAGCACTCCTGCCGCCTCTGAATGGGCCAATATTACGCCATTCAACAGATTTGTAAAATTCTTCACTAAATTTGGATACTGTTTTTTGTGCGTTAACTTTGTGGACTGAAAGAAAAAACAAAAAACCAAAAAATAAAATGTATTTTTTCATCATGTTTGGTTGAAATAATTTAAAATAAACTGAACAGTAAATCTATTAAAAATAATTTTATTTAAAGCAACTAATTATACTAGGATGGAATCGTTGAATATCAATAAAATCAATAAAACTGTGAATGGAACTATCCAAATTACAGGATCAAAAAGCGAAACAAACCGGTTGTTGATTTTACAACAGTTTTATCCTAATTTAGCGATTGAAAACAAGTCAAATTCAGATGATTCCGTTTTGATGCAGAAAGCATTGGCAAGTAAAGCCGACGAAATAAATATTGGGCATGCTGGCACGGCGATGCGTTTTTTAACAGCTTATTTTTCAGTAAAAGAAGATGCTAAGATTGTGTTGACCGGTTCTCACAGAATGAAAGACAGACCCAT
>JAVVEF010000015.1:0-18412 GCA_032251275.1 Lutibacter sp. | reverse complement strand
AATTTAGGTGTTTCCACCGAATTTTGCGAGAATGCCATCATTTTAAAAAATAAGCAAAACTTCAACCTTCAACCTTTGACCTTAAATCTCATTAACGCGCCGGATATCGCCCAAACAATTGCCGTTACTTGTTTCGGTTTGGGAATCGATTGCTATTTAACGGGTCTTCATACCTTAAAAATAAAAGAAACCGACAGACTGGTTGCTTTAAAAACCGAGCTGGAAAAATTGGGAGCAACAGTGGACATTACTAATGAAACATTGTATTTACAGCCATCAGCCTACATAAATGAAAACATCAGCATTACCACTTATGATGATCACAGAATGGCTATGGCTTTTGCGCCTTTAGCCCTAAAAGTTGCCATTGAAATTGAAGATGCAGGCGTTGTTTCAAAATCTTATCCGACTTTTTGGGAGGATTTTGCCCAAATTAGCCGTTAAAAGGCTGCAAAACAAACTTTTATTCCAAAACACTTGACAACGCCTATGCGGATGTTGTATCTTTGCCCTCTTTCTAATAAAAGTAAGGAAGAAACAATAGGGTTAAAGCTAATTTTCCGGGAGAGAATTCATAGCTTTTTTTCATTTGATCAATAAAAAATAATTAAAATAACTACATGAAATTATCAAAATTTAAGTTCGAATTACCAGAAGATTTATTGGCAGAATATCCGGCAGAAAATAGGGATGAATCGCGGTTAATGGTTTTGGACAGAAAAAAGAAAACCATTGAACATCATAGTTTTAAAGAAATAATTAATTATTTTGATGAAGGGGATTTAATGATCTTAAACAACACCAAAGTTTTTCCTGCTAGAATGTATGGTGAAAAGGAAAAAACAGGTGCGCGCATAGAAGTGTTTTTATTGAGAGAATTAAATGCTGAAAGCAGGTTGTGGGATGTTTTGGTTGATCCGGCAAGAAAAATAAGAATCGGAAACAAATTATTTTTTGGTGATGATGAAAGTTTGGTTGCTGAAGTTATTGATAATACAACATCTAGAGGACGAACATTGCGTTTTTTATATGATGGCTCTTATGAGGAATTCCGAAAAAAATTAGAAGAATTGGGAGAAACACCCTTGCCAAAATATATAAAAAGAGCTGTAGAAAAGGATGATGAAGAACGTTACCAAACAATTTACGCCAAACATGAAGGCGCCATTGCTGCACCAACTGCAGGTTTGCACTTTTCAAAACATTTAATGAAACGTTTGGAAATTAAAGGAATTGACTTTGCGGAAATCACCTTGCACGTTGGTTTGGGAACTTTTAATCCTGTTGAAGTTGAAGATTTATCCAAACATAAAATGGATTCTGAGCGTTTGATTATTACGCAGGATGCTGTTGATATTGTGAACAGATCCATCGACCAAAAAAGAAGGGTTTGTGCTGTGGGAACTACAGTAATGCGTGGTATTGAAAGTGCGGTTTCATCAAACAATCACCTAAACTCATACAATGGGTGGACAAATAAATTTATTTTTCCTCCGTACGATTTTAGCATTGCCAATTGTATGGTTACAAATTTTCATACGCCAAAATCTACTTTAATGATGATGGCTGCCGCTTTTGCCGGTTACGATTTTTTAATGGAAGCCTATGAAGAAGCTGTGAAGGAAAAATATAAATTTTACTCGTACGGCGATGCGATGTTAATTATATAGAACTCATCTTGACTTTTTGATTGAAGCGAAAAACAGGGGTTTTTGTCCCAGATGAAGCCTTTTTAGCGCTACATAGCCTTAGCTAAGGAGTAAGAAAAAGGCGAAATATGGGGTAAAAAGACCATTTTACAGCCAATTAGAAAAAGTCAAGATCAGTTCATAATAAAATACTATTTTTTAATAATTAAATTCCCGCCTTTTGCGGGAATCTTTTTATAAACCCTGTTTAAAATGATTAAAAAAAAGGACATACGTGCTTTAACCAAAACCCAATTGCGCGAATTTTTTCTGGAAAAAGGAGATAAGGAATTTAGGGGAAATCAAGTTTATGAGTGGTTGTGGGTTAAAAGTGCTCATACTTTTGAAGACATGACCAATATTTCGAAAGAAACGCGTCAAATGCTTGAAGCCCATTTTGTGATCAACCATATTGAAGTTGACCAGATGCAGCGCAGTGCAGACGGAACCGTGAAAAATGCAGTGCGTTTACATGATGGGTTAATTGTGGAATCGGTTTTAATTCCTACGGAATCAAGAACAACAGCCTGTGTATCCAGTCAGGTTGGGTGCAGTTTAGATTGCAGTTTTTGCGCTACGGCACAATTGAAAAAGATGCGGAACTTAAATCCTGATGAAATTTACGATCAGGTGGCTGCCATAAATAAGGAAAGCTTGTTGTACTATAACCACAAATTGTCGAATATCGTTTTTATGGGAATGGGTGAACCCTTGATGAATTATAACAATGTTTTAAAGGCGATTGAGAAAATTACTTCAGAAGAAGGTTTGGGAATTTCACCAAAACGCATTACGGTATCCACTTCCGGAATTCCAAAAATGATTAAAAAATTGGCAGATGATGAAGTGAAATTTAATTTGGCTGTTTCTTTACATTCAGCAATTGATGAAGTTCGTAACAAAATTATGCCATTTACAAAAGATTTTCCTTTGCAGGATTTAAAAGAAGCACTTGAGTATTGGTATGATAAAACAAACAACAGGGTTTCTTATGAATACGTTGTTTGGAACGGAATTAACGATACCAAAGAAGCGATTATGGCTTTGGTGAAATTTTGTAAATATGTGCCGTGTAAGGTAAATTTAATTGAATACAACCCAATTGGTGATCCTAATTTTCAACAGGCAAAACCGCAGGTTATTTCTGATTACATCAGTATTTTGGAAATGAACGACATTATTGTGAATGTGCGCAGGAGCAGGGGGAAAGACATAGATGCTGCCTGCGGGCAGTTGGCCAATAAAAAAAGCTAGCTTTATCGCTAGCTTTTTTGCTCTAATTTAACAAGATTAAACTTACTAATTTCTTTTCAGTTTTTTCTTAACTTCAACTTCTTGGTACGCTTCAATTAAATCACCAACTTCAATATCATTAAAGTTTTTAATTTGAAGTCCGCAATCGTATCCTTTCGCAACTTCTTTTGCATCGTCTTTAAATCGTTTTAAAGAGCTTAATTCACCTGAATAAATTACAACGCCATCCCTTATAATTCTAATTTTAGAATTTCTTTGAATTTTACCGCTCAATACCATACAACCAGCAATTGTTCCAATTTTAGAAATTTTGAAAACTTCCCTGATTTCAACATTTCCTGTGATTTCTTCTTTTACTTCAGGAGATAACATTCCTTCCATCGCATCACTTAAATCATTGATGGCATCATAGATAATAGAATATGTTCTGATATCAATTTCTTCATTGTCCGCCAAAGTTCTGGCATTTCCTGAAGGTCTTACATTAAACCCAATAATAATCGCATCTGATGCAGAAGCCAGCAATACATCAGACTCTGTAATGGCACCAACGCCTCTGTGAATAATGTTCACTTGAATTTCGCCGGTTGAAAGTTTTTGGAATGAATCGGCTAAAGCTTCTACGGAACCATCAACATCACCTTTTAAAATAATGTTTAATTCTTTAAAGTCGCCTAGGGCTATTCTTCGTCCAATTTCATCCAAAGTAATGTGACGTTGCGTTCTTACGGATTGTTCTCGTTGTAATTGGGAACGTTTAGAGGCAATTTGTTTTGCTTCTTTTTCGTCTTCAAAAATGTAAAACTTATCTCCCGCTTGTGGCGCTCCATCCAAGCCAAGTATTGAAACAGGTGTTGAAGGTCCGGCAGTTTTCATATTGTTTCCACGTTCATCAAACATAGCTTTTACCTTCCCGCTGTGTTTTCCGGCAAGCATATAATCACCTATTTTCAACGTTCCGTCTTGAACCAATATGGTAGAAACATAACCACGGCCTTTATCTAACAAGGCTTCAACAACAGTACCAACGGCTCTTTTATTAGGGTTTGCTTTTAAATCCAACATTTCGGCTTCAAGCAATACTTTTTCAAGCAATACTTCAACATTTTGGCCTGTTTTGGCTGATATTTCCTGAGACTGAATTTTTCCTCCCCAATCTTCAACCAATAAATTCATTTGTGAAAGTTGTTCCTTAATTTTTTCAGGATTTGCGTTTGGCTTGTCAATTTTATTGATGGCAAAAACAATTGGTACCCCAGCCGCTTGCGCATGGCTGATGGCTTCTTTTGTTTGCGGCATCACATCATCATCAGCTGCAATTACAATAATTACTAAATCCGTTACTTGAGCTCCACGAGCACGCATTGCCGTAAAGGCTTCGTGACCGGGAGTATCTAAAAATGCTATTTTTTGGCCGTTTTTTAAGATAACGCCATAAGCGCCTATATGCTGTGTAATTCCTCCAGATTCCCCGGCAATTACGTTTTCTTCACGGATATAATCCAGTAAGGATGTTTTACCATGATCCACATGTCCCATTACGGTAACAATTGGTGCTCTTGGTTTTAATCCTTCAACGTCATCTTCTTGTTCGTGAATGGCTTCTTCAACCTCTGCACCAACAAAGTCGAGGCTGTAATCAAATTCTTCAGCGACAATGCTAAGTGTTTCAGCATCCAATCGTTGATTCATTGTCACCATCAACCCTAACGACATACAGGCTGAAATAACATTGGTCACAGGAATATCCATCATGGTGGCAATTTCACTTACCGTCACAAATTCCGATACTTTTAGAATTTTACTTTCAGCTTCTTGTTGTTCAAAGTCTCTTTCAGTTTGTATTCTTTGAACATCTCGCTTGTCTCTTCTGTGTTTTGCGCCTTTTCCTTTTTTAGATTTACCTTGAAGTTTTTCTAAGGTTTCTCTAATTTGTTTTTGAACGTCTGCTTCTGAAGGCTCTTCTTTTACCAAAGGTTTTCTGCCACGCACCAATGGTGCTTTGTTGGCTCCTTTTTGTGCAAGAATTGGTTGTTTTTTAACACCAGTTATTGGTGTTATGGGCATTTTCTTTACAATCCTTCTGCGTTTCTTTTTATTTGCGTCACTATCTTCTTTTTTTACAGCTGGTTCAGGTTTTTTCTTTTTAGGACGTTCAAACTGTTTTAAATCAATTTTTTCGCCTATAATTTTGGGACCTTCTAATTTTGAATATACAGTTTCTATGGTCTGAGATTCTAGAATTTCAGCCTCTGTAGGCTCCTTTTTCTCTTCAATTATTTCAGGTGATTGCTTTTCAGTTTCAGCTGGTTGTGCCGCTTTCTTAAGAATTGGTTTTTTAGAAACTTTCACTGCTTGTTCTTCAGCTTTTGTAGCTTCTATGGGCGTTTCAACAGGCTTTTCTTTAATTTCAGCTTCAACTTTTGGCGATTCTTCTTTAATTTCTTCAACAGCTTTTGGTTGCTCAAGAATTACTTTTGGTTTTTCTTCAACAATAGCCTTTGGCGTTTCTTCAACATCAGCGGAAGGTTTTTTCTCAATTTCCACTTCTTTTGGCTCAATATCAATTTTGCCGACGGTTTTAAACTCTAACTTTTCAGCTTTGGCTTTAATCACAACTTTTTTGGCTTCTTCCTCTAAACGATGTTTCTCAGCCATTTCTTCATGAGCGATTCTTAAGGTTTCTTTTTCTTTCCTTTTTTCCTCGCTTACTTCTTTTGAAGCTGCTTTTTTACTTCTGTCTGTTTGAAAACCATCCAACAATACTTCATACTCTTCATCAGATATTTTTGTTGTAGGTCTTGCTTCAATTTCAAAACCCTTAGTTGCTAAATGCTCAACAGCTCTATCTAACGAGATGTTCAATTCCCGTAATACTTTGTTCAGTCTTAATGTTTTGTCTTCAGCCATACAATGTTTATTTTTGCCAATTTGTGTTGAATAATTAAAGATTAATCTTTAAATTCTTCTCTTAATATTTTTTGAACCTCTAAAATGGTTTCTTCTTCTAAATCGGTTCTGCTAACAAGTTCGTTAATGTCTTTTTCTAGGACGCTTCTTGCGGTATCTAAACCAATATTTTTAAATTCCTGAATAACCCAAGCTTCAATTTCATCAGAAAATTCTGTCAATTCAACATCGTCTTCCGCTTCAACGCCTTCACGTTGCACATCTAATTCATAACCGGTTAATTGTGAAGCCAAACGGATGTTTACGCCGTTTTTTCCAATTGCTTTTGATACTTCTTCAGGCAATAAATATACATCAACCCTTCCTTTTTTACCATCTTCACGGCCTTCTTCTTCATGAATTTTCATGGAAACTACCTTAGCTGGGCTTAACGCTCTTGCAATGTAAAGTTGTGTGTTTTTTGTGTAATTGATTACATCTATATTTTCATTTCCCAATTCACGAACAATACCGTGAATACGAGACCCCTTCATCCCTACACAAGCACCAACCGGGTCAATTCTGTCGTCATAAGAATCTACGGCAACTTTTGCTTTTTCGCCCGGAATTCTTGCAACGCCTTCAATAGTGATTAATCCGTCAAAAACTTCTGGAATTTCTTGTTCAAATAATTTCACCAAAAATTCAGGTGCCGTTCTCGACAAAATAATTACGGGTTTGTTACCGCGTAATTCTACGGATTTAATGATGCCCCGCACATTGTCTCCTTTTCTGAAATAATCAGAACGAATTTGCTCATTTTTCGGCAATATGATTTCGTTGCCGTCGTCATCCAATAAGATGATTGCATTGTGACGAATATGGTGAACCTCAGCTGTGTAAATATCTCCTTCTAACTCTTTAAACTGTTTAAAAATATTTGTGCTGTCGTGTTCGTGTATTTTTGAAATAAGGTTTTGGCGCAATGCTAAAATCGCCCTTCTTCCAAGGTCTATCAACTTAACTTCTTCCGATACATCTTCACCAATTTCAAAATCCGGTTCAATTTTTCGGGCTTCGGAAAGTTCAATTTCTTCATTGTCATCTTCCGACATTCCGTCTGCAACCACAATACGATTTCTCCAAATTTCTAAATCGCCTTTATCCGGATTTATAATAATATCAAAATTATCATCAGATCCGAATTTTCTTTTTAAAGCAGCTCTAAAAACCTCCTCAAGTATTGCCATAAGCGTTACTCTGTCTATGTTTTTATCGCCTTTGAAATCTGAAAACGACTCAATTAATGCTAAATTTTCCATGCACTCTCTTAATTAAAATATTATTTTCACTTTTGCCTCTAAAATATTGCTGAAAGGGATTGTTGAATTTTTAATAACCGTTACTTTTCCTTTACCTAAAGGTTTTGGTTCACGCGTTTTCCATTCCAACTCAATCTCATTGTCAGTCACATTTTTAAGAACGCCTTCAATAGTGGTATTGTCTTTTAACTTTAACGTTAAAACCCTATTGATATTTTTTATGTACTGCCGATTAACTTTTAACGGATTTGCAATATCCGGGGAAGCGACCTCTAGCGAAAAATCTTCTATTTCCCTGTCTAAATTATGCTCAATTCCTCGACTAATTCTAATACATTCCTTTAAAGTTACGCCATGATCTCCATCAACTTCAACGGAAATCTTATTGTCCGCCAAAAATTTTAAGTCTATCAAAAACAACTCTGGGTTTTCTTCGATAGCCTCTTTTACCAAATTTATGACTTTTTCTTTTTGTATCATCCTATAAAAAGAGGGGACTTATTGTCCCCTCCTAGTCCTTTTTCTGTTCTAATTCGGTGCAAATATACTAAGATTTTTTGAAATGATAAAAATTCATGTTTATTTTTAATTTAAAATTATTAACTTAGCCTTAGGATAATAAACTATACAACAAATTTTTATGAGAAGTATTCTAGTCCCTATTGATTTTTCGGAACAAGCAAAATATGCTGCAAAAGTGGCGTCAGATATTGCCAGACACACAAATTCGAAAATATTTTTGTTGCACATGCTTGAACTTCCCACAGGAATTATAGATCCTGCAGGCTACGGCTCTTCAAGTAATACGCCTTCGGCTCTGTTATTTCTGAAAAGAGCTCATGAGAAGTTTGAGGAATTTAAAAAATTGCCTTTTTTGGAAGGATTAGAGGTGGAAGATTCTGTGCAATTTCATAAAGCGTTTGATGGAATTATTGACGAAAGTAAAAAGCAAAATGCTGATTTAATAGTCATGGGTTCAAAAGGAACTTCCGGACTTGAAGAAATGTTGGTGGGCTCAAATACTGAAAAAGTTGTAAGGAATTCGGATGTTCCCGTTCTCGTTATTAAACGTGAGATTGATAAATTTAAAATTGACAATATTGTTTTTGCCTCTAATTTTAAAATTGACCATAGAAACGCGTTCCAAAAAATATTGGATTTTGCGTCTCTGTTTAATGCGCGATTGCATTTACTTAAAATAAACACAATCCATAATTTCGAAACTACCAAAGAATCCAGTGACGCAATAAGAAACTTTATCAACGATTTTGATTTGGGTGATTATACCTTAAACATCTACAACGATGTTTCTGTGGAAGCCGGAATTTTAAATTTTTCTAAAGTGATAGATGCGGATGTTATCTTATTAAACACTAGCGGAAGAAGAGGTTTGTCGCATTTATTCAATGGAAGCATTGGGGAAGATTTGGCAAATCACGCAAAATTACCTGTTATTACCTTTAAATTGTAGCATAAAACTTTTAATTTTAGTAATGGTTTGAAAGCTTTATTATCAAATATCGGATAATTGGTTATTCTTTTTAATTGGCTAATTTTTTGAAATTGAGCTCATAACAGAAACTACCAAAGCAATTGAACAGCTTGAAATAAAAAAGAACAAGAGAATTAAGAACAGAATTTTTATTTGTTTCATTGGTTATTTGTTGAATTTGGGTTTTTCAAAATTATTCATTGATAAATAAAAAACCTTACGGGTTTCCGTAAGGTTTTGCACATTGTATAAATTTTGAAGATTTAAAATTTATTAAATAATGATTTGTTTTTCTTGGAGTTTTTAGCAATTTCCCTAGTTTAAATCATCAGTTTATACAATAACGGCAATTCATATTTTGAATATTTTCGTATTTCAAAGGTATTCCACTAAAAATAAAAAACCTTACGGGAAACCGTAAAGTTTGCATTATTTAAAGATTTTTTTTAGATAAGCCCTAAATCCTTTGAGATTGACACAAGGTGAACTACGTTATTTGCATTAAAGTATTCTTTTAAGATTTTTAATCTTTTTTCAATACTGCTCATACTTGTTGGTGCGTAATTTTTATTTTTTAAGGCGATGCTTATTTCTTCTTGAGAATATCCTTCGGAAAGACAATTGATAAGAAAAATATCATATTCGGCAATTTCTATGGCTTCATTTTGAGATAAAGCGCCGGCCACGTGAGGAGAAATATAAAATTCGTTAGAATTGCCAATAATTTGTAAAGCTTTTTTTAATTCTCTCAATCCATCTCTGCTTTTCCACACGTAGGCATTAATTTTATCTTCATTGCATAAAGTTTGAATTCTATATATTTTATCTTCAACAGAAAATACAACAATTTTTAAATCGGGAAATTCTTTCCTAACCGCTTTTATAAGTTCTTCCCCCGAATTTAATTTTTGCGCCGTATGGTCTTTGTTAAAGGATAAATCGCTAATTAATAAATCAAAAGGCACATTATTTAAGTGTGCGCTTTTTAGTTTTAACAATGCTTCATCGCAATATTGGGAATAATCTATTTCTTTAATTTCTAACTTGGCTAACTCAGCTCTTATTCCGCTGTTAATAAAGTCCATATCTTCAGCTATTAAAACTTTTTGAAACATCCGCGTTATTTTTTAAAAATAATTGACACCTTAAACCCTTTGTTTAAAGTTGTTTCAAAAGTAACAGTTCCGTTTATGGCTTTTATACGGTTTTCCGCATTTTTTAGTCCATTTCTTAAAATTAATGCTTCTTGAGTGCTGCCAATTCCGTTATCTGAATATTTTATAACACAATAATTTTTATTGTCACTAAATGAAATAACAACTAAATTGGCCTCGCTGTGTTTTCTCATATTCACCATCAACTCTTGCAAAACCCTGTAAATGGTTATTTGCTTGTGTTTTTCTATGAGGTGCAGTTTTGCTATCTGAAGGTTTTTTATAAATATTTTGCAATGCTCATTGTTAAATCCGGAGAGCATGTTTTTTAAAAACTTTTCAAACTTAATTCCGGTTTCAATGGTGTTATTTTCGTGTGAAATATTCCTGGTTTGTAAATATACTTTATCTAAATCATCCAGTAATTGCGCAGTATCATTTGTTGTATATTGTATTTTATTCATAATGTTGTAAACATCATTGGCAACTTCATCATGTATTTTTTTTGCAATGCGCGTTTCCGTTTTATAAACCTCCTGTAATTTTTCCTGCTTGTGTTTTTGTTTTCTGTAATAGCCAAAAATAAGTAACCCTAAAACAATGGAACTTCCGGAAACACCGGTAATTATTTTTCTGTTTTTTTCTTTTTCAAGCTCTAATTCTTTTTTGGCTGTTATCATTTTTAATTCCAGATTTTCATCCCGATTTTTTTTGCTGTCGTATTTAAGTTTTGCAAATTTATTTAACGCATTTTGCTCCGCTTCATTTATGCTGTCACTTATTTTAACATAGCGCGTGTAATATTCTTTTGTTTTATTGGTATTTTCAAGTTCAATCAGTTTTTGCAAAGCTTCCAGTTGATCTTGCGGACTCTTTTGGATGGTTGCGATATGGAGCATTTTTTTTGCATATTCTAGCGCTTTTTTCTGATTTTTTTGTTTGTAATAATCTGAAAGGTGTGCATAACTGGCATTTAACCCAAACAAATCATTTTCTTCTAAACGAATGGTCAAAGCTGCTAGCAAATCGTCAAGTACATTTTCATTTTCGTTGGCCACCCATTTTGTAAAAGCAAGATTGTCCAGTATTCGGGCTTTGGTTTTCGGAATATTGATCAATAAAGGATTCATTAACAAATCATGAAGTATCTTAATGGAATTTTCATAATCATTAAGAGATCTAAAAGCATTTGCTTTATTGTTTAGAATGGTAATTTTTTCGATTTCATTTGCTGAAATATGAAAGGCTTTATCATACCAATAAATGGCTTCTGAATAGTCATTTTGTTTTTTTGCAGAAATGGCGATGCAGTTGTACACAGAAGTTAGGTATTGTATATTTTTCTTATCAAGATATTTCAAAGCCTGTATCGCAGTCTCGTCACTGCCGTAATAATCCCCAAAATCAGATTGAATAATGGCCATTTGTGCCAAATTTTCACCAACTCTTGATTTATTGCCAAGATTCAGATGAATCTCTTTTGATAGATTGTAAAAAAGGAAGGCACTGTCTTTTTTATAGTTTACGCTATAATAATAAGCCAATCGCGAAAAATTATTTCCAATTTCTACAGAGTCGTTTTTTGCTATGGAAGAGCGCAATAATTCTTTGCTATTGGCTATTGCGCTGTCAAGTTGTTTTAAATTTCCAAATAGATATGATTTATGAATCAATATTTCTTCAATACTTTTTGAATTAGGCGCAGTTTTTTTGGCAAGTTTTAGGGCTTTATTTGCGTAGTTTAAACATATTGAGTCTCCAAAAGCAGGGTCTTTCATTTTTTGGATATAAAAACTTCCAGAATCTATTGAAGGTTTTTTTTCTATTTCGATTTTCTCTTTTTTGCTGCACGAAGTAAATTGCATCAGACCAAAAATCAAAAGATAGAGGGAAATAATTTTCAAGTATTTCATTTTCTAAAACAATATAAATGGGGTTGATTTTTCAATAAATTTCTTAATTTTTGTCTTTTGTCTCTGTTCTCTATTCTTTGAGTCTATTTAATATTTTCAGGTATTTCACAAATGGGTATTGGTATCATTTTGTGTTTGTTCGCACGGTTTCTCTTTATAAAAATGGAAAACACTTCTTTTTCTCTGCCGCTAAAATCGGTGATTTTTTTTTCCAGTTCTACTTGGTTCATCGCCCATTCCAATTCGTCATAACTGGCGCCAATTTGGTCCTCATCAGTTTTGTCATCTCCCCACAAACCATCAGTTGGAGGCGCTTTTATGATAGCATCGTGAATCCCTAAATATTTTGCGATTTCATAGACCTCCGATTTCATCAAATCTGCTATCGGACTAAGATCAACACCGCCGTCGCCGTATTTTGTAAAAAAACCTATGCCAAAATCCTCAACTTTATTTCCGGTTCCGGCCACTAAATACCCGTTTAATCCCGCAAAATAGTATAAAGTTGTCATTCTAAGTCTGGCACGGGTGTTTGCCAACGACATTAAAAGTTGCTCTTCGTCTTCAGGTTTCGGAAAAGCAGCAATCAGGCTGTCAAATACTGGCGTTAAATTTATGTGCTTGGAAGTTGCGTTTTTGAAGTTATTTTGTAGCCATTCAATATGATTAAGAGCTCTGGTTATTTGATTTTCAGCCTGATGTATAGGCATTTCAAGACATAAAACAGGAAACCCTGTTTTGGCACACAGCGTTGAGGTGACGGCAGAATCTATACCGCCCGATATGCCAATCACAAAACCATTGACATGCGATTTTTCGGCATAATCCTTTAACCAGCTTACAATATATTCTACAACTTTTTCGGCGTTCATAATTAATTTATTTTAGTAATTTTGAGGTTTTAATCAATGAAGCGTAAATATAGAAATTAATGAACAGATTTTTAATTCTTGCAATTGTTTTATTCTTGTCAATTTCCTGTAAAAAAGATATTGAGAAAAAAATTGATGTGTCAAAAATTGAGGTTGCTGTTTCTGTGAGCAGATTTGAACAAAAATTTTATGAAGCTGATGAAAAAACGCTTCCCTTACTTAAAAAGGAATTTCCGTATTTGTTTCCGGCCCAAAACGACAGTGTTTGGCTTAATAAAATTAAGGACAAGGAGGAAAGGGAATTGTACAACAAGTCACAAGAAGTTTTTGGGGATTTTGAAAGTGAAAAAGCACAAATAAAAGATTTGTTTAAACATGTAAAATATGAGCATCCGAACTTTGAACCTCCTAAAATAATTACGCTAATCACAAATTTGGATTACCAGAGCAAAATTGTTTATGCCGATAGTTTGCTGTTTGTTTCTTTGGATATGTATTTGGGAAAAAACAGTGAGGTGTATCAGGATTTCCCTGTTTATTTATCGCAAAATTTCGACAAGTCGCAATTGGTTATTGATATGGCCAGTGCCATAAGCAATCGATATTTTATGCCAGAAAAAAGTCGGCAGTTTTTGGATATGGTGATTAGCGCCGGTAAAAAAATGTACATGATTGACCGTTATTTGCCATCTGTTTCTGATGCCCAAAAAATAGGGTATAGCGAAGCGGAATATGCCTGGGCAACGGACAATGAAGAACAAATTTGGAAATATTTTATAGAAAACAAATTACTTTACAGCACCGATTCAAAATTGGTGGATCGCTTTATGGCGGACGCGCCATTTTCAAAATTTTATATCGATATTGATAAGGAATCTCCCGGAAGGATAGGTGTTTGGCTGGGTTGGCAAATTGTGAGCGCCTATATGACTAATAATAATGACGTAACTTTACAGCAGCTTTTGCAAACTGATGCTGAAGAAATATTTAATAAATCGAAATATAAACCAAAAAAATAATGGCAGTAGTACAAACATCAAAAATTGAATTTATTGTAGGCTTAGACGAAAATAAAGTGCCTGAAACATTAAACTGGACAGCCGATGACGGTGAAATTAAAAATGAAAAAGCAAAAGCCTTGATGATTTCCGTTTGGAATCCTGAAAAAAAAGAAACGCTTCGCATGGATTTGTGGACAAAAGATATGCCGATTGATGAAATGAAACAGTTTTTTCATGAAACCTTGGTTTCCATGGCAACTTCTTTTGACCGTGCGACAAATGACCATAAAATGAGTGCAACTATGCTCGATTTTTGTGATTATTTTGCTGAAAAACTGGAGCTGAAAAAGTAGTGACAGGTCACGACCTGTCCGTTCTAAAAGTTGAAGTGTTGAATTGTTTATTTGTTGAATCGTTTGGTTCTTGAAACTTGAAACAACCACAACCGGCAACTATTGCGTTTTTATAAGCGCTATAATTTCTTTGTATTCATCGGGATTGTTCAAAAAATCTTTTTGTGAAACATCAATAATGAGCGTTTTCAGATTTTCTTCGGTTTTGATAAAACTAGAATAGCCTTGGTGAATTTTATCTAAATATTCCGGCGCAATATTTTGTTCATATTCCCGTCCTCTTTTTTTAATATTTTTGATTAATTGAGGCGTGTCCTGATAAAGATAAATGTACAAATCGGGTTTTGAAATTTCTTTGTACATAATGTCGAACATTTTTCTGTACAAATAAAACTCATCTTTTTGCAACGTAATTTGTGCAAAAATAAGCGACTTAAAAATGTAATAATCCGAAACAATAAAGTTTTTAAACAAATCAAACTGCGCTAAATCATCCGAAAGCTGCGAATATCTGTCGGCCAAAAAACTCATTTCCAGCGGAAAAGCATAGCGATCGTTGTCTTCGTAAAATTTCGGTAAAAAAGGATTGTCGGCAAAGCGTTCCAAAATAATTTTTGCATTAAAATCTTCTGCAATCATGGTGGCTAGCGTCGTTTTGCCAGAACCTATATTTCCTTCAATGGCAATATAATTAAATTTTTCTGCGAGAGAAACCGGGCGTTTAAGCGTTAAATCAGTTTTTTCAACAGGGCTGTCATCGGTGCAGTTTTCCAAACACGTTTGTATACGTTGTTTTGTGATGGGGTGAATGATGTTGGGTGCAATTTCAGCCAAAGGAACCAGCACAAACTTTCTGTTTAGCATGTCTTTATGCGGCACCATTAACTCTTTAGAAATAATAATTTCCGTATCAAAAAGTAACACGTCAATATCAATAATTCGTGCTTTATAACCTGTTTCAGAATCTCTTTTTCTGCCTAACAAAATTTCAATTTCGTGAATCGATTTTAAAAGGTTTTCCGGGTTTAAGCCTGTGGAAATTTGAATGCAGACATTTAGAAAATCGTCACTTTTAAAACCCCAGGATTTCGTTTTGTAAACAGATGAAATCTTAACAACAGCACCTGTTTTTTCAGCAATTAAATCAACGGCCTGCTGTAAATTTTCAAGCTTGTTTCCTTGGTTGCTTCCCAATGATAAATATGTAGGTCTTAAAATTTGCATAAAGTGAATGCAAAGAAAAGAAAAGTAACAGATAAATACCTATATTTGTACGTCAATTTATAAACATTTACAAACTTTTTTTCGATTTTTAAATTCAAGGTTTATATGAGATTTTTAGGAAATTTAATAGCATCAATTTTAGGGACGCTAATTGCATTGGGTATATTATTCATGATGTTTATTGTGATTGCCATGGCGTTTGGTGAAACTGAAAAAGTGGAGGTGAAAGGCAATTCGGTTTTGGTCATTAAATTAGATGCCATAGTGAAGGATTATGCGCCAAAGAGTACTGACTTTCTCGGTGAATTTTTTGCATTTGCTGACGAAAAAATTGGCTTGAATGAAATTATCAATGCCATTGAAAACGCAAAAAATGATGAAAACATTGTTGGAATAAGCATCAATACGCTTGATGTAAATGCGGGGATTTCGCAAACCAAAGCGATTAGAAATAAATTGGAGGAATTTAAGGAATCGGGTAAATTTGTGATGGCTTACGGCGATGTTTACAATCAGAAATCATATTATTTAAGTTCCGTGGCCGACTCAATTTTTATGAATCCATTGGGTGGAATTGATTTTAAGGGTTTGTCTTCCGAAGTGTTATTTTTTAAAGATTTGCAGGAAAAATCGGGTGTGAAAATGGAAGTGATCAGGCACGGAAAATACAAAAGTGCAGTTGAGCCGTTTCTATACAATAAAATGAGTGATGAAAATAGGGAACAAATTACGTCATTCTTACAGTCTATTTGGGGTGAATTGCTGGCTGATATTTCAAAAAGCAGAAATAAATCAATTGAAGAACTCAATATTATCGCCGATAATTTATCGGCACGAAACGCTACATTGGCCAAACAAAATAATATTGTTGATGATGCTGTTTATCTGGATGAATATGAGGCCAAATTAAAATTGGCTTCAAATATTTCTGCGGAAGACGAATTGTCTGCAATTACACTTTCCGATTATATTTCAACAGGAAAAGGTCGGGTTATTTCCACCGCCACCAATAAAATTGCCGTAATTTATGCTCAAGGAGAGATCATTTACGGGAAAGGAAATGAGGATTTAATCGGACAGGAATTGATTATTGAAGCGCTTCGCAAAGCCAGAAAAGACAAAAATGTAAAAGCAATTGTGTTGCGAATAAATTCGCCGGGTGGAAGTGCTTTGGCTTCAGAATTGATTTGGCGAGAATTAGAACTGACTAAAAAAGAATTGCCGTTTGTGGTTTCTATGGGAGATTTGGCGGCATCTGGAGGTTATTATATTGCTTGCAATGCAGACAGAATTTTTGCGGAACCAACAACCATTTCAGGATCAATCGGTGTTTTTGGCGCTTTGCCAAATATGAGCAAATTAGCAGGTGACATCGGAATTAATGCAGAACAGGTGAGCACCAATAAAAGCCCGAATTACAGTCTTTTTGAACCTCTTACCGATGAATTTAGGGCTGTAACCACAGAAGGTGTTGAAGATATTTATACGGCATTTATATCGAGGGTTTCTGTAGGAAGAAATATGAGCGTTCAGGCGGTAGACAGTATTGCTCAAGGACGTGTTTGGTCGGGTGTTGATGCTTTGCAAAATGGTTTGGTTGATGAAATGGGGAATTTGGATGATGCCATTAAATATGCTGCGGAACTGGCAGCAATTGTTGATTACAAAGTGCGTAATTACCCAGATTACAAACTAGATTTAGGCGAAAAATTGAGCGGTATGCCATTTATTAAAACAAAGGAAAAAGCAATGATTGAAGCCTTGGGATTGGAAAATTATAAGATTTACCAAACCATTAAACAATTTTCAGAACTCAAAGGAATACAGACCAGAATGCCATTTTTGCTGGAAATTAAATAATCCGGTTATTTAATTTCGCTCGAAAGTAACAAAACTGTAATCGTACTTGTTATTTTCGTCGGCTTTAATATCTTCTCGTGAAGTTTCTTTCCAAACTGTTTTGTCTATTTCAGGAAAAAAAACATCAGCCTCAAATTTATGGTGAACAAAAGTGATGTCAAGCCTGTCTGTAAATGGCATTGCTTGTTTGTAAATTTCTGCGCCACCCAAAATAAACGGATTTTTATCTACTTCTGCTACAGCTTTAATCGCTTCTTTTAATGAATTTACCACCACACAGCCTTCGGTCTTGTAATTTTTATCGCGTGTTATAACAATATTTGTTCTGTTTGGAAGCGGTTTTCCCAGTGATTCATATGTTTTTCGCCCCATGATAACTGCGTGGTTCAAAGTTGTTTTTTTGAATCTTTTTAAATCGGCAGGTAAATGCCAAATTAATTGGTTGTCTTTTCCCAAGGCATTATTATCCGCGATGGCGGCTATGATAGTTACCATTCTTCTGTTGCGTTGCTTAAATCACCTTCTTTTTTGTCTTTTTCGAAATTGTATAGCTCTTGCGTTTTTTTAGCTTTTAGGGCATATTCTTCGTCCATTTGCTTTTTTAATTTTGCAATTTTCAATTCCTGCTCCATCACTAATTTTTCGGTTTGTATGCGTTCCCAATCTTTACCAAAAAGGCGATGGGTTACAAATACATTGATAAAATGCAAAACAAAGAAGAAAAGCCATAAAATGATGGCCCAAACAAACCAATTTTCAACAACATTTTCGCCAACTTTTAATAATTTGTTAAGCAGTATTAAAAAAACGGAACCCACCAAAAACACTACAAAATGATAGTAAAGTCTCTTTTTTTGTTTTGTGCGATTTCGGGCATTTTCATACAACTCGTGTTGTTTATTTAGGTCATCCATAATTACATGTTTTTAACCCATTCTTTAATATAGGCCGTAAAATCTTCTGTTTCGTTTGTGTTTTCCTGTTGATTTTTTTCAAAAGCAACATTTAAAAATTTCAAAACATTTTTGTCTGAAGTATTTAAAAGGTATTCAATGGATTTTAACAACTCAACATCATCAATTTCAATGATTCTTTCAAGTATTTTAATTTTTAGTCCTGCTGTATTCATGCTTCTTTTTTTAAGGAGCCTAAATATATTAAATGTTTTGCAAACTGTTTATTAAAGAATTATTAATTTTTTAATAATTAAAATTATTTGAGGTCGGTATTTAATTTCATATCTTTAAAGGCTTATAAAACAAAGAAAAAATGGAAATTTTCAAAGGTCAAAACCTCATAGAGTTTGCTGAACGCTTTAAAACCGACCAAGACTGCAGAGAATATCTCTCAAACATTAAATGGTCAGAGCAATATGTTTGTAGAAAATGTA
>JAVVEF010000014.1:0-36987 GCA_032251275.1 Lutibacter sp. | reverse complement strand
TACTTAATAAATCAATTTGTTGTGATTAATAAAGAATCTATGGCAATTGAGGAAGGGTTTAAATTGGTAAATGAATGGATTAATTTAGCTTATAATACTCCAACTATAATAATTAAGTCCAAAATTGAAAATGATTATATTAGAATTGAAGTAAATAAAACCAATTCCCCATGTGTTAACCTTAAAATGACTACTTGTTATGATAGTAATTATTTTATAACATTTGCATTTAAACAGGATAAAATAAAATTTCAAGTAACAAGTTTAGAATTAAATTCTCCTAAAACTACACACTCATCTAAAGGTTGGTCAAATTATAATCCAACATACGCTCTTTTGCATAAAAAAAGCTACTACAGAAATGCTAATGCGGAACTGATTTCCATTGCTGATGGATTAATGACTGGACTTAACGACTTGAAAAACGATTTGGAAAAATATATTAATAACCCAATTAAAAAAGAAACATCTAAAAGTGATTGGTAATTCAATTTAAATAATTAATGGATAAAAAACTAGGTTCTGTCGCATCTAAATTAGCTAAAAACTAATAATCTATCTTTACTATAAAAAAGAGATGTTCAAAGGCCATTGTTTTCCTAAGTCAATCATATTACAATCGGTTTACCTCAAATTGTCAAGTTAAAAGTATACTGGTTTAGACTTATATTTAGATAGTATTTATTAAAAAAACCAATTCTTCAAAGTAAACGCAAATTTACGAAATGTTAGTTATCTTTTAGAGTGACAAAAAGTTAACTCCTTAGTTTCTTTATAATTGCGTATTGAATTATTGAATTCCAGCTGCAGCTTCTGTCAAGAAGGGGAGGATTCTTATAAAAATCACAAATTCAAGTTATCTTAAAAATATTAGTTGTTGATTTCAACCTCTAGCTATCTTCATACTTATTTAAAAATCTTTACAGCCGATTTTTTATTGTCACTTTTTTTCTGTATTATTTTATAAAGTATCATTTAAAATTAAATGAATGTTCCGGCTTGACCGGTAAAAACAGATCTCGTAGATTAGCTTGGGTTCATTAAATAAGAATGAAATCATCAATGATTACATTCAAATAAATTAAATGAGAAATGGTCTTGATATGACCTTAAAAGAATAATTCTCGCTCCCATAGAAAAAAAAGAGAATAGGGTAGCTGGTTTAAAATGATTGAGGATGATTTTAGAAAATCAAAAAGTTTACAGACAATCACAATTTCGGAAGTGTCTGTATTATTAAATTTTAAGAATGACCTAACCACTAAAAAATGGTTAAAAGATAATGGAATTCAAGTCCATCGTCTATCAAAAAGAAGTTTCGTTTATCAGATGTCATTGGATCTGGTATTGGATAAACCATATGTAATGGATTTAAAAAGGAAACACCCTCAAAATTGGAAGGATTTATACCGCTGCGTTGTAAAAGATAAATCACTCTATGATTTAATGATGTTTGAAATGGATGGAGAGAATGGTTTTGCGCCAACAACCAAAGTAAGTATTAAAAGTAATAGAGATAAGAAACTGCTGCAATCTTTGATCATATGAAAGAACTCAAACTGCCAAAGAATCCATATAAAGGAATAAAATTATTCTGTAAGACGTGTCGCGTCGATAATCCAAAATGTCATCATCACGATAGGATTGTTTATAGAGTTCGTGTTCATATTCCTGGTAGTAAAAATGATATCAAGTCCAAAATGTTGCGAGCAACAAATTATGAGGATGCTGTATTGGAATCCATTCAATTTGAAAAAGAATTAATAACAACGAGTTTATACAACCATAGTACCTGTATTAGACCAGGGAAATGATTATAGTGTAATTGATGCAATCATAAAATTTAATCAATATTTAAGCGGAGAATCAGAGTATGCCCACTTAAAGAAGAGCGTAACCAAGAAACATACGGATGAACTCATTAGATATTGTAGATTCTTTGCCAAATCATTAAAAGGAACAAAAGACATTCAGCGCACAAGGATTGTTGATATAACTAAACAGGACGTGTCTAACTTCTATACTTGGGCGAGTAATCATTATGCACCAAAGACATTCAATAAGTGTTTGAATAGTGTAAAGGTATTCTTTGATTTTTTAATTGATATCGAAGAAATTGTAATGAAAAACCCTTTTCGATTTTACACGCGCCAAAAAGTTCAAAGTCCTAACATTGAAACGATATCCAAAGAGGAATTTGAATCAATACTGAGTGCTGTGGATACCTATGACCCAGTGATGGTACTTGGCGGAAAAGGGGAGAGGAAGAACATGTACAGGCCCTATTTAAAGGAAGGTTTTAAACTATTTTTATTAACTGGGGGCAGAAGAGAAGAAATCGTTGATTTAAAATGGAATGATATCTATGAACAGGAAAACGGCACAAAGTTTTTTATGTTTCATAATTTAAAGGTTGAACGAATATTAAATTCAAATAATTCATACAAGAAATTTGTACCTATAAATGAAGATTTATATCATTTTTTATTGGAATTGGGATATAATGAGAAGAAGAACACCAGTGATTATATTCTATTCCCTGAGAGAAAAGTAAAATCCATAACAATTATGAATGATTTAAGTAAGAGTTTTACCCACTATAAAAATGGTGCAGGAATTAAAAAGGATATTAGTTTAAAGAGTTTACGTAAGACATATATCAGTTGGGTAAATCAAGTTATGGGAAATGAAACTGGATTATTGACATCTCACTCGTCTAATAATGTGATTGAAAAATATTATTTAGACCCAAAAATACTTTCAGCCATTGAAATTGGAACCATGAAAATAAGGGTGTTCGGATAAATTTCCTCACGCAATTCCTCACGCAAAAAGAAAAAGGACCGAGGTTAAATACCTAAGTCCTTGATTTCTATGTAGCGTGATCCAGAATTGAACTGGAGACCTCCGGGTTATGAATCCGACGCTCTAACCAACTGAGCTACCACGCCATTTATTAAGGGTGCAAATATAAAAAATAAAACTTGCCTAAAACAAAAATATCCGCTTAATTTTTTAAAATATAATTTTTTTTAGATAGAATATTTATTTATATTGCCTCTTTTAAAAAATGACTATGACAGCAAAATTAAAATTCGAAATGGAATTCCCAATTCACGCCTCTCCACATATGCTATATCAGTATTTTGGCTCTCCTTCCGGACTTTCAGAATGGTTTGCCGATAATGTAAATTCAAGAGGAGAAATTTATACTTTTATCTGGAATGGATCTGAAGAACAAGCCAAAGTGCTTCAGGAACGTCCCGACGAAAAAATTAAATTTAGGTGGCTTAATGATGGAGAGGATAAAACGTTTTTCGAGTTTAGGATTGAAGTTGATGAAATTACAAAAGATGTTTCCCTAATTGTTACTGATTTTGCCGACGAAGATGAGGTTGAAGATGTCAGAATGTTTTGGGAAAACCAAATTGATGAACTTAAACGCACCATTGGCGCTTAAAAAATAAATGAGTTTTTATAAAACCTTGAAGTCCTTCAAGGTTTTTTTTATGTAGTTTTGTTCCAAAATATGTTAGATATGATCAATTTTAATGGCAGTATGACAGCTAATTCCAAAGCAATGTTACACTCAAATAATAGGGCTTTTAACTATGGCGATGCGCTTTTTGAAACTTTGAAAATAGCAGATTCAAAAATTTATTTTTTGGAAGACCACTATTTTAGGCTGATGGCTTCCATGAGAATGTTCCGTATGGAGATTCCCTTAAATTTTACGATGGAATTTTTTGAAAGTGAATTGCTGAAAACTGCCGAACAAAATAACCTGGAAAATGCAAGGGTAAGATTGACTGTTTTTAGAAAAGATGGCGGACTTTACAATCCAACCAGCAATCAAATTGATTATTTAATAGTGGCGTCACCATTAACTATTTTGGTGAAAGAAAATTATACTGTTGATATTTTTAAGGATTATTACCTTAATTCCGATATATTGTCAACCTTAAAAACCACAAACAAAATAACCAATGTTCTGGCCAGTATTTACGCTTCGGAAAACGAGTTTGACAATTGTATTTTGGTGAATGAAAGAAAACAGGTTGTTGAAGCCATTAACGGAAATATTTTTTTGGTAAAAGGGAATACGATTAAAACGCCTTCAATTTCAGAAGGATGCATCAAAGGAATCACAAGAAAAAAAATCATTGAAATTGTTTCAAAAAGTGATGATTACACTATAGAAGAAACCGAAATTTCGCCTTTCGATCTGCAAAAAGCCGATGAGATTTTTATCACGAATGTTATTGTGGGCATTCAGCCGGTAACGCAGTATAAAAAAGCCTTTTTCAGCACGAAAGTTTCATCAGCATTGGCGCTGGCTTTAAGTAAGTTAATTTAATGCGGGATTTTTTGGCGCATTTGCCCAAATTTGGTATTCGCCGCCAAATTCCATCAGTTGATTTTTCCACAAAGTAGCACTGTTAACCTGCAATAAATTAGGATATTTATTTTCTGTTACCACCCAAGAAGATTCATTCAGTTCTTCTTTCAACTGATCAACAGACCAGCCCGAATAACCTAAGAAAAAACGAATATCTGTGGCTTTTAAACTATTGTTGTTCAACAATTCATTTAAAGTTTCAAAATCCCCACCCCAATACATATTTTTGTCAATTTGAATGCTTTTTGGAATTAAATCTGGTGAATTATGGATAAAATAAAGGTTTTCCTGTTCAACAGGGCCACCATTGTATACTTTAAAATCACAATTTATTTCCGGAATTAAATCATTCAAAACAAATTTTGTGGGTCTGTTTAAAATAAATCCCACACACCCGTCTTCACTATGTTCGGTTAAATAAATAACCGACCTGTTAAATGCTTTGTCATTTAAAATGGAAGGTTCCGCAACCAATAATCTTCCTTTTGTTGGATTTTTTGTTAGCATATAATTGTTATGAATTAATAAATATAATAAAATTTATCAATAAAAAAAAACTCTCTAAGTATTTTTTAGAGAGTTTTTGTTATAAGAAAAATTCTTACATATTAGTTTACGGCATCGCTAAGTCCAGCGCCTGCTTTAAATTTTACAACGTTTTTTGCTGCAATTTTAATGGTTTCACCACTTTGAGGATTTCTTCCTTCCCGTGCTGCTCTTTTAGATACAGACCAAGTTCCCCATCCAACTAAAGCCACTTTATCTCCTTTTTTAAGAGCGCTAGTTACATTTTCTGTTAATGATTCTAAAGCTGCTTTCGCGGCTGCTTTTGTGATACCGGCATCAGCTGCCATAGCATCAATTAAATCTGATTTGTTCATAAATTTAAATGTTAAATTAATTGGTTAAACATGTTTTGCTACTAATTAGCTTAACAAAGTTATACGGAATAAGGGTTTGTGCAAGTTTTTGCTGAAAAAAGTGCTCTTTTTGTTGATAAATAAGGGTAAATGTTAATAACCTTAGACGATATTGGTAAAATATGCCTGAAGCCCCATAAAATAAAGGGTTTATTGCATGTGTGCATTTTTATGAAATCGGAAGCCATTTAATAAACTTTTGCTGTCCATTTGTTTTTTGCCGGCGAGCTGTAAACTTTCCAGAATGATGTATCCTCCGTTAACTGCTACTTTAATTTCATTTTTGGTAGTAATTATGGTTCCGGGTGTTTGTTGGTGTGATGCAGATTCCTTTTTTACATCATAAATTTTAACCTTAATTTCATCATCGTTATTTATTAAAGTTGTCCAAGCGGCAGGATACGGATTTAAACCCCGAATTAAATTATAAGTATTCGATAAAGTGTCATTCCAATTTATTTTGCACGTTTCCGTAAATATTTTTGGTGCCGGTTTTTCTTCAATTTCAGACTGCTTTACTGTTTTAACAGTTCCTTTTTCAATTAGCTGCACCGTATTCACCACCAATCTGCTGCCGACTTCCATCAATTTATCGTGCAATTCGCCTAAAGTTTCATCATCGCCAATGACAACTTCTTCTTGTAAAATAATGTTTCCGGTATCAATTTTTTCATCAATAAAAAAAGTGGAAACTCCTGTTTTTCTTTCACCGTTGATGATGGCCCAATTTATGGGCGCGGCGCCTCGGTAATTTGGCAAAAATGATGCGTGTAAATTAAATGTGCCGTATTCCGGAAGTTGCCAAACCGCTTTTGGCAACATTCTAAAAGCAACAACAATTTGTAAATTGCCGTTTAAGTTTTTTAATTGATCGAGAAATTCTTCACTTTTTAAATTGCTCGGCTGTAAAACAGTTAAATTATGATCTAACGCATATTTTTTTACGGCTGATTGTTGCATTTTTTGTCCCCTCCCGGCAGGTTTATCTGGCGCGGTAACAACTCCAACCACATTAATTTTTGCTTTTATAAGGGCGTCTAAGGTCGCAACGGCAAAATGTGGCGTTCCCATAAATACAATGCGTAAATCTTTCATTAAAAAGTGCGTTTAAATTTATTTTGCGAAGTTATCGTTATTTTATTTTTTTCTAACAGGATTTTCAATGAATTTAAAATTTCAGCTTCCGGGTAATCTAACAATACCACCAATTCCTGGGAAGAAAGTGCACGATCTTTAAGCAATTCCATAATTTGTTCCAATATGGTTTGTATTGAATTTTTTGAAGCTTTTTTTGCCATACAATTGTCGCAGGTTCCGCAAGGTTCGGTGGCAATTTCATTAAAATAAGAGAGAAACTGATTGGTTCTGCAGGTTTTTGTGTTTTCAATATAGGAAATAACGGCTTTCAGTTTTTCTGATTTTAAATTATTTTGTTGCTCAATATTTCTTGAAATGCTGTTGATGGTGTAATTATCGTCCCGCGCAATTAAAAATGAAAGTCGGGAAGTTGTGTTTTCGTAGCTGTAATACACAATGCCATTGCTGTGCAACTCGTGAAGTTGCTTAACCACCTCATTTTTTGAACAATTTAATTTTTTGGAAAGTTTGTATTCATTAATAATGGTATAATGCTCAAAAATGCCACCATAACTGCGCAATATGAGTTTAATAAGTTCATTTGTTGTTGGGTGATTGCTTAAATAATCAAAAATCTGATGGTTGTTTACCAAAAATTTCAGTGAAGATTTTTTATTGTAATTTTCATCGAGTAAAACAATATTTTCACGCTCCAAAACTTTGATGGCATTGTAAGTTAAAAGCAAGTTAAGGTTGTAGGTTGCGCAAAATTCCTGCAAGGAAAAACTGAACGATTGCGCTGGCATTTCGCCAAATGAAATGGCATAAAACTGATTTAAATGATGATAAACAAGTTTTACTGTTTTAGTGGTGGCGGTATTCGCTTCAAATTTGGCCGAAGCTTCATAAAGCGTTGTTTTATTGGCTAAAATGATGGCGTAAGATGTTTTTCCGTCTCTTCCTGCTCTTCCTGCTTCCTGAATGTAATTTTCCAGGCTGTTTGGGATGTTTATGTGAATAACGGCTCTCACATTTAATTTGTTGATACCCATTCCAAAAGCATTTGTGGCCACCATTATGGGCGTTTTGTCGCTCATCCAATTGGTATAGGCTTCGTTTTTTTCGGTGTTGGACAATCCGCCGTGGTAAAAACTGCTTTTAAAATTATTTCTGATTAAAAAATTACAGACTTCCTTGGTTTGTTTTCGGTTGTTGGTGTAAATAATGTTGGAAGCATTTATTTTGGACAAAATTTGAAGCAATTTGCCATAAATATCCTCCGTAAGCCTTACGTGATAAAATAAATTATCACGTTTAAAAGATTTTTTAATGATCTTGGCTTCTTTTAACCCTAAATTATTTTGAATATCCTCCAAAACGCATTGTGTTGCCGTTGCTGTCAGGGCAATAAAAGTAGCTTCTGGTTTCAATTCTTTCAGATGTCTTAATTTTAAATAAGAAGGCCTGAAATCGTGTCCCCATTCCGATATGCAATGCGCTTCATCAATGGCAATAAGCGAAACGTTTAATTGTTTTATTTTCTCTTGAATAAAATCCGATTGCAATTTTTCGGGAGAGAGGTATAAAAATTTAAATCCGCCAAACTGTAAATTATCAAATGCAATAACAATCTCATCCTGTGAAAGTTGTGAAGTTAAAGCGATGGCTTTAATATGATTCTCCTTTAAATAATTAACCTGGTCGTGAATCAAGGCGATCAATGGCGAAACCACAATGCAAACGCCCTCTAAAATCATAACAGGGACTTGATAGCAAATCGATTTTCCGCCACTTGTGGGCAACAAAACAATGGTATTCTCACCTTTTAAAACGGAAGTGATAATTTCCTCTTGCGGACTTATAAATTGATCGTAGCCCCAATATTTTTTTAATATTTCAAGCGGTGTCTCCATTATTTTATGGATGCCAGTATAAAATCGGTTCTTTCTTTAATAGTCCCCACAGGAACATCAATAATCACATAATTTAATGCGGTGTAAGTTCTTTCAAGATGGTTGTGAATGGCCAGTGCCTGTTCAAAATTCTCATAACGCTCGTTGTCCGTAATATAAATTTCTTCCCAGGGCGCCATTAAAAAAATATAATTGTACCGATAAAAATTGCTGGTATTGACATAGGTTTTTGGGTAATCAATGCTAATATAATTCATATAGGCGTGAACATCCGGAATGCCTCTGTCGAAAAAAACTAGGGCAGAATTCTTTGTTTCGGCTTCTAAATATTGGTTTACGCGACCTTCCAACAACAATTCGCTAAACAGCAATGGTTTGGTCAAAAACAATTGTTCTGTGCCATTTTGTCGGGCATTTAAGGTAATCTCCCTCGAAATTTCGGGCATACACGTAAAATTGCGTTTGGCCAATTCTTTAATTACAGTAGATTTACCGGTTCCTGGACCGCCAGTGATCACAATTTTTGTTTGCATTCAGCAAAAATAAGATATTCATTAAATTATACTTAAAATAATCTTGTAATTTTGTCAGCTAAATATGAACAACCTTAAAACGGTATTATATTTGCAAACCGTTATTTTAAAAAAAAATGGACAATAGAACAGAATTTTACGAAAAGTTAAAGAAAAAATTGGACGAAAGTAACATTTTTCCGTCTGAATACCTTTTTAAATTTATTGTTTCCACCCAAGAAGAAAAAATAAAGCAAGTGGAAGATTTATTTGATTTTAGAGGTGCCGTGATTACTAAGACTGGTTCAAAAACGGGAAAATTCACCAGTGTTTCCATTCATGTGATTATGCAAAATTCAGATGATATTATTTCAATTTACGTTGAAGCTGAAAAAATTGAAGGAATTATTTCTTTGTGATTCCTTTAACAGCGCATCCCAAAAATAAAAAATAAATTGCACCGATTTTGTTAAATTAAACAGATATTCCAAGGGCAGAAAAATATTTTATGATATGACCCTAAACAGATTTATCGAACCAACCGATTGCTTCTCTGGGAATTCCATTTGACCAATAAAAATCAAATAAAGATGAACAAATGAAACCAATATATTTTTATTTAGCATTATCACTTATTTTATTACAATCCTGCGATTATTTTACTTTCAGAAAAGAGGTGACGCCTGAAGCTGTTGCGCGGGTGAATGATACCTATTTATACAAAGATGATTTGACGGCAATTTTCACAAAAGACATCAGCAAAAAAGACAGTATTTCTTTGGTGAATAACTACATAAATAATTGGATTAAGCAACAATTATTGCTGTCTAAAGCACAGTTGAATTTGGAAAATAGGACAGATGAGTTTGAAGATTTGGTAAAGCAATACCGTGAAGATTTATTTATAAATTCCTACAAAGAAGCGGTTGTGAAACAATATTTAGACACTATTATTACTGATGATGATGTTGACCAGTTTTATTTAAATAACAACGAAATTTTTAAGTTGAATGAAGAATTAATTAAGTTAAAGTACATTAAAATAGGCAAGGAGGATTCAAATAAAAATGAACTGCTAAAACTATTTAAATCAGCAAATAATAAAGATTTGGAAAAACTCAAGGAAAAGGCGCTGTTTATGAAATCACATCATTTAAATGATTCAATTTGGATTAAATACAGCGATTTAATAAATGAGATTCCTGTTTTAAAATCCGAAGACAAGCAACTGCTGTTAAAAAAAGATAATTTTATTCAAAAAGAAGATTCATTAAGCTTATATTTGGTCACTATAAAAAAGGTGTTACAAAGCAATGAAATAGCTCCAAAAAGCTATATTACGCCTGCAATCAGGCAGCTGATTTTGCACCAGCGAAAATTATTATTATTAAGAAATATTGAAGAAACATTAATTAAGGATGCAACTAAAAAACAACAATTTGAAATATATTAAAATGAGACAACATACAATAATCATAGCATTACTGTTATTTATTACGGGAATAAATGCACAAGAAAGAATAAAAATAGATGGCGTTGCTGTGGTAGTCGGTAAAAATATCGTGCTTGATTCTGATATTGATAAATTTAAAAAAGAACTGCAACAACGTATTGAAGGCAAAATAGATATTACCGATTGCGAAATGCTGGAAGAAATTATGACCCAGAAACTGATTGCGCATCACGCGGTTGTTGACAGTATTGTTGTTTCCGATGTTGAAATAAATTCAGAAGTGGAGCGCAATATTTCTTACTTCACCCAACAACTGGGAAATATGGAGAAAGTGGTGAAAATGTACGGATTTAATGATGAAGAAGATTTAAGAAAGGAATTGTACGAAATCCAAAAGGAACAGTTGCTTATCCAAAAAGAGCGGGCAAGCATCATCGAAAAAATTGATGTGACACCGGAAGAGGTGAGAACCTATTTTAGAAACCTTGAAAAAGACGGCAATTTGCCCGAATTTAGTGCTGAAATTGAATTGGCGCAAATTGTAAAATATATAAAACCTTCTGAAGAAGAAACCAATCGGGTGCTTGATAAATTAAATGAAATTAAAAAGGAAATCGAAAGCGGTTTCAGTTTTAGATTGAAAGCTATTATCAATTCCGATGATCCAGCCGTTTCAGGAACCGGACCGGGTGCTGCAGGGCTGTATACCATAACCAGAGAAAGCGGTTTTATTAAAGAATTTAAAGAAATGGCTTTCAGTTTGGATGAAGGGGAAATTTCAGAACCATTTGAATCGGGATTTGGATTTCATATTCTGATGGTTGAAAAAATAAAAGGTCAGGAACGCGATGTGCGCCATATTTTAATACAGCCAAAAATAAGTCAGGCAGAATTGAAAGCTTCTTATGATGAACTGGCAAAAATTAGGGAACAAATCCTTAACGGAGAAATTACTTTTGAAGAAGCCGTTGTAAAATACTCTGAAGACAAAGAAACCAAAAATAATAACGGCTTGCTGTTGAATCCGCAAACAAACGATACGCGTTTTGATTTAACACGAATGGATCCAAATCTTTACAATAAAATAAGCAGTTTAAAAACGGATGAAATTACCTTGCCATTTTATGATGAAGTGCGGGGTGAATCTAAAATGCATAAAATAATTTTGGTTAAAAGCAAAGACGAGGCACACACCGCAAATTTCACCAAAGATTACGAAAAAATTCAACAATTGACCCTGCAAAAAAAGCAGGAGGAAACTGTGGAAAATTGGGCGAAAGATAAAATTAAAGACACTTACATTAAAATAAACAACGATTACAAAGCCTGCGATTTTAAAAATAACTGGAAAAAGGATTAAATATGTCAGATGTTGCCGCATTAAAGGAACTGGTTGAAAAACATAAAGCGCTTAAACAAGAAATTGGGAAGGTAATTATTGGGCAAAATGAAGCCGTAAACCATATTTTGCTTTCCATTTTGTGCGGTGGACATTCATTGCTTATTGGCGTTCCAGGATTGGCTAAAACGCTGATGGTGCAAACAATTTCAGAAACGCTGGGGCTCGAATTTAAACGCATACAGTTTACGCCCGATTTAATGCCTTCCGATATTTTAGGAAGTGAAATCTTGGATGAATCAACCCATTTTAAGTTTCTAAAAGGCCCTATTTTCAGCAATATTATTTTGGCCGATGAAATCAACAGAACGCCGCCAAAAACGCAAGCAGCCTTGCTGGAGGCGATGCAGGAACGATCGGTGACCATTTCCGGACACCAACACAAATTGGAAAGTCCGTTCTTTGTCTTGGCTACCCAAAACCCGATTGAGCAGGAGGGAACCTATCCGCTGCCGGAAGCCCAGTTAGACCGGTTTATGTTTTCCATAAATTTGGATTATCCTAGTTTTAGTGAGGAAGTTGAAGTGGTAAGAAGCACTACCAGCGATGTTAAAAAACAAATTAACACCATTTTATCGGCTGACGAAATCACAAATTTTCAGCGGTTAATCAGAAGAATTCCCGTGGCCGACAATGTGATTGAATATGCAGTGACATTGGTATCTAAAACGCGCCCAAACACGTCTTATTCAACCAAAATGGTAAATGATTACATCGATTGGGGTGCTGGACCAAGAGCTTCACAATTCTTAATTTTAGGCGCAAAAGCAAATGCTGCCGTAAATGAGAAATATTCACCCGATATTGAAGATGTACAAGCGGTGGCTTATGCCATATTGCGTCACCGAATCGTACGAAATTACAAAGCTGAAGCTGAAGGAATTACCGAAAAACAAATTATAGAATCTTTATTCTAAACCAGCCTCATTATTTTCAAAAAAACTGAACATATTTCCGCCATACTTTTTTTGGTAACTTAACCTTTTATGGTTTTTAAAATCGGTTTGTTTTGAGTGTTCCAAAACCAAAATACCATCTTCATTCAGCAAATTATTTTCAAAAACAAGCGCAACAATTTTTTCAAACAACGCAAGCTCAAATTCGTATGGTGCATCAGCAAAAATAATATCGAATTTAGAATTGCTCTTTTCAAGATAGCTGAAAACATCACTTTTTACGGTGGTAACCGATAAATCCAGTGATTTGGCCGTGGCGTTAATAAATTGGATACAACCGGCGTGGGCGTCAACCGCCGTAATATTTTCTGTGCCTCTCGATCCAAATTCGTAACTGATATTTCCAGTTCCTGAAAATAAATCCAACACCGAAATATCGTTAAAATAATACAGATTATTAAGAATGTTAAACAATGCCTCCTTGGCCATATCGGTAGTTGGCCTTACAGGCAGGTTTTTTGGTGCCTGTATGCGTTTGCTTTTGTGTATTCCTGAAATAATGCGCATTTATTTAAATTGGTTTAAAATGGTAAAATTTGAGTGGGAAGGCATTTCATTTAACTGAAAAGCGGTATTGTTTGGAACATAAAACTTCACATTTCTAATGTATTGAAACACAATATCATACAATTCTGATTCCTTTTCGATATCGCCCATCAGGATCAATTCAAATTCTTCCGGATTTAGATTTAATTGTTCGGCAGTAAAAAGGATATAATAAATGAAGTCTTCTTTGGTGGTAAAACTGAAAAAATTGAAAAGTTCCAGTTTTTTATTTTTAATAACCACAATTTCAAAATGATGGCCAGTGACATTCACAAAGCAAAAACTGCCTTCTGAATTTTTGTAATGATTCAGTAAATTTTCAATCAGTACTGTTGAAGAATGTTTGTAATCGAATGATTCATAAGTATCCAGCAAAAAATTGTTGACATTCACAAAGGGAATATACACATTGATAATTTCTGAATTGTTAAGTTCATCGTAAGCGATAAAATCATTTTCCAGTACTTTTGCGGTATAATGCAGATAAGATGCTAAGTTATTTTTATTGAATAATGGCTTGGGAACCTGGGTAACCAAATTGTTGAAATGCGTAACAAACACCGATTTATAGTTTAGCCGGAGTAAATTTTCCCTGTCAAACAATTCTTTAATACACTCCAGTTGTTTATAGGGAGAACCAGTGCTGTTGTCAAATTCATAAACCCCAAAAGCACCGATTTTTTGTTGTGTTTTATGATAAACACAAAAAGAAAATCCATCCAAACTAAGTTGGATGGATAAACTGTTATCTTCTAAATTTAACGAATCTAACTCGTTATTCACTAATTTTTTTATCTCGTTTATCATAATATGGCGGCCAGTTACCGTCCTCACTAACATCAGTTAATGAACCTACTCTAAGATATTCACCTCTAATTTCTTCACCTCCGATGGCTTCTTTTTCTTGTTTCACAAGATTTTCATCCATACCCTTCAGAATTAATGATTTATCAACTTTTACTTCAAAAACAGGTGCTTTTAAGCCCACAATTTTCTCAATTTCACCAATTTCAATTTTGAAATTCTGATTGGTACCGGGAATTTTCATCATATTTTTATAATCCTTGCCAATAAAAGAATTTTTCACTTCTTCATAGCCAATGGTATCTACAACCCTTTCTTCAACTTCTTTTGTAATTCCCCCGCCAACTGAAATAGTTTTTGGAACGTATCTTGTTTGGGTTAACGCAAATTTTGCAGAGTCAATAAATCTTATAAGTTCTTCGCCATCAGTTGTGTAACTACCTGTAACTTTCTTGTAAGCAACTTCTGCATCACGAATGATTTTTAAGTTTTCGATTACTTTAGCGTACCGTTCCTTTTTTTCTTCATTGAATTTTATCGGTTTGGTAATTTCAAAATTAATTTTGTAAACTAAAAATATTGCAATGGCAATCAATAGTATTGAAATTATCCAATGCAATTTTCTTGGAATAAAATTTACGATTGCATACGCTAAAAAAGCTGTAACTACAATACCTATTACTATAATCAAAACTGTTATCATCTGTATTTTTCTTTTTTTATGAGTGTACGCAAATCTACAAATTTTTTTTAATGAGAAAAATTTTTAAGCATAAATCAATTTGTATATTTGGTTTTTATTTAAAATATGACAAAAACGGCACAGGAATTCTATAGTAATTTGGTTGAAAAATTTCCATTTGAACCCACAATTTCTCAAGATTCTTTACTTTTAAAACTGACTGATTTTATACTTGAAAATAATAATAATGTAATATTTATTATTAAGGGATATGCCGGAACCGGTAAAACTACGACCATTAGCACCGTGGTGAATAATTTATGGCGGATAGGAAAAAAGGCGGTTTTACTGGCTCCAACGGGCAGGGCGGCGAAGGTTATTTCGGGATATTCAAACAAACCCGCATTTACGATTCATAAAAAAATTTATTTTCCAAAAAAAAATAAATCGGGCGGGGTGGATTTTACCCTGCAAACAAATAAACATTCAAACACCATATTTTTTGTTGATGAAGCCTCTATGATTTCCGACGCACCTATGGGCGCAAAATTATTTGAAGCGGGGTCTTTATTAGATGATTTAATCTCTTATGTGTACGCTGGAGTGAACTGTAAACTGGTTTTAATAGGCGATACTGCCCAATTGCCTCCTGTAAAATTGGCTATTAGTCCGGCATTGGATGCACATAAACTGGCTTTAAATTACCAAAAAGAAGTGATAGAAATTGAATTAAGTGAAGTGATGCGCCAGCATGCGGATTCGGGAATTTTGTTGAACGCAACCGATTTGCGGCTTATTTTGGCGAATAACGGATTTGCTGATTTTCAATTTCAATTGGGTTATCCCGATTTAATCCGTTTAATTGATGGCTATGATATTGAAGACGCGATTAATTCCTCTTATACAAATATTGGGGTGGAAGACACCACTTTTATCGTGCGCTCAAATAAACGCGCTAACCAATACAACCAGCAAATAAGAAGTAAAATTCGCGGTCAGGAAAACGAAATCTCTTCGGGTGACTATATTATGATTGTGAAAAACAATTATTTCTGGTTGGAAGAAACAAGCGAAGCAGGTTTTATTGCCAACGGGGATATTTGTGAAATTCTGGAAATTTTTAACATTAAGGAACTTTATGGCTTTCGGTTTGCGGAAGTGAAAATAAGGATGATTGATTATTTAAATCAAAAACCATTTGAAACCGTATTGCTTTTGGATACGCTGACTTCTGAAACGCCTTCGCTTTCTTATGATGATTCAAACAGGCTTTATCAGGAAGTAGCCAAAGATTATGCGCGGGAAAAATCCAAATATAAGCAGTTGCTGGCCATCAAAAAAAATAGTTTCTTCAACGCTTTGCAAATTAAATTTGCCTACGCCGTTACTTGTCACAAATCTCAGGGCGGACAATGGAAAACGGTTTTTATTGAGCAGCCTTATTTACCCGACGGACAAAATATTGAATATTTGCGATGGTTATATACGGCCGTAACAAGAGCCCAGGAAAAAGTGTATTTAATTGGTTTTACCGATGCTTTTTTTAACGAATAGCACCACTTATCCGCGAAAATAATCTTGGTAACTTTTGTTTCTTATCATATTATATAACAAACATTTTAAGTCATTTGCCTTTTTAACTCCCAGATATTGATTATTTTTGCAGAATATTGAAATTATTTAGATGACGAAGAAAAATATTTTGCCCCCAAAAGCGAAAAAGATAGAGAAGAAGCTGGAGATTCATGGGGATGTAAGAATTGATAATTATTATTGGTTAAATGATCGGGAAAACCCAGAGGTTATAGATTATTTAAATATTGAAAACGCGTATTATGAAGCCAAGACAGCCCATACAAAGCAATTTCAGGAAGATTTGTTTGAAGAGATGAAATCCCGTATTAAGGAAGACGATGAGTCGGTTCCTTATAAAAGAAAGAACTACTATTATATCACCAGGTTTACAAAAGGCAATCAATACCCAATTTATTCACGTAAAAAAGAGAGTTTAGAAACGCCCGAGCAAATTATGTTCGACGTGAACGAACTTGGGAAAGGATTCAATTATTTTAAATTGGCCGGATTGTCCATCAGCCCAAACAATGAATTGGCTGTCTATGGTGTTGATACCGTTGGAAGAAGACAGTATACCTTGCAATTTAAAAATTTGGAAACAGGCGAATTATTTCCGGAAAAGATTGAAAATACCACAGGAGGCGGAGCTTGGGCAAGCGACAATAAAACAGTGTTTTATACGCTTCAAAACCCTAAAACATTAAGAAGCGAAAAAATATTTCGCCATGTGTTGGGTACGGATGTCTCTCAGGATGTTGAAGTTTACCATGAAAAAGGAGAGTCATTTAATACCTTTGTTTATGCATCAAAATCAGAAAAATATATAATAATTGGTGCGCACAGCACTGTTTCGTCAGAGTATCATATTTTGGAAGCCGACAATCCAACCGGAGAATTCAATCTTTTCCAAAAAAGAGTTCGAAATCTTGAGTATGATATTGCGCATTACAACGGGGATTTTTACATACTGACCAATAAAGACAAGGCCACCAATTTTAAATTGATGAAAACGTCTGAAAAGGCAACTTCAATAGAAAACTGGGTAGAGGTATTACCACATAGAGAAGATGTTTTGTTGGAAGATATTTCTATTTTTAAGGATTTCTTGGTAGTTGAAGAGCGCTCGAACGGATTGAATAAAATTAGGATTATCCGTTGGGACCAAACAGAAGATTTTTACCTTCCTTTTGATGAAGAAACCTATTCAGCTGGCGTTTACAACAATCCGGAATTTGACACCACTGTTATCCGTTACGGGTATAATTCCATGACAACACCCAGTTCAATTATTGATTTTGATGTTGTTTCAAAAACAAAAGAAATCAAAAAAGAGCAGGAAGTATTGGGCGGAAAGTTTGATAAAAACAATTACATAAGTGAGCGCGTATGGGCAACAGCTCACGACGGCACCAAAATTCCGATATCAATGGTGCATCATAAAAATACGCCATTAACCAAGGATACACCATTATTAATGTATGGATATGGTTCTTATGGACATTCCATTGATGCCGGATTTAGCACCACACGTTTAAGTTTGTTGGACCGCGGTTTTGTTTTCGCCATCGCTCACGTTAGAGGCGGAGAATATTTAGGCCGTAAATGGTACGAAAAAGGCAAGTTATTGCACAAAAAAAATACTTTTACTGATTTTATTGACTGTGCGAAATTTTTAATTGAAAAAGAATATACCTCAAATGCGCATTTATATGCCAGTGGCGGTTCTGCAGGAGGTTTGTTGGTAGGAACGGTTATTAATATGAATCCTGAACTGTTTAACGGAATCATCGCCGCGGTACCTTTTGTTGATGTTGTCACCACTATGTTGGATGATAGTATCCCCTTAACTACCGGAGAATATGATGAATGGGGAAATCCGAATAAAAAAGCGTTTTATGATTATATGAAATCATATTCGCCTTATGACAATGTTTCTGAGCAAAAATATCCCAATATGTTGGTTACAACTGGTTTGCATGATTCGCAAGTTCAGTATTTTGAGCCTGCAAAATGGGTTGCAAAACTCCGGGAATTAAAAATTGATAAAAATATTTTAGTCATGCATATTGATATGGAAGCCGGTCACGGCGGGGCTTCAGGAAGATTTGACTCCTTAAAAGAAACGGCAAGAGACTATAGTTTTGTGATTGATTTGGAAGGAAGAACGGAAATTTAAAAAAAATTATTAAATTTGCACAATAGATTTTTATTCATAAATTCGTATTTAAAATATTATATCTTAATTAAATTTTAAAAAATGGCAGAAAATATAGGTATAAGTAACAATATTTTAGACCTAATAGGCAATACTCCTTTAATTAAGCTAAACAAAATCACCAAAGACCTTTCCGGCACTTTTTATGTAAAATATGAAGGATTTAATCCTGGTCATTCTATGAAAGACAGGATTGCCGTACATATTATTGAAGAGGCAGAGAAGCAGGGGATTTTAAAGCCAGGCAGCACAATCATTGAAACAACTTCTGGCAATACAGGTTTTAGTCTTGCGATGGTAAGTGTCATAAAAGGCTATAATTGTATTTTGGCAGTAAGTTCTAAAGCTTCACCGGGTAAAATAAATATGTTGAAAGCGATGGGCGCTAAAGTGTATGTTTGTCCGGCACATGTTGATGCAGACGATCCACGTTCTTATTATCAGGTTGCTAAAAGATTGCATGCAGAAACCGCAAATTCAGTTTACATCAATCAATATTTTAACAAGTTAAATGTAGATGCACATTACAGTTCAACCGGACCGGAAATTTGGAAACAAACAAATGGCGAAATCACCCATTTGGTTGCAGCAAGCGGAACTGGCGGAACAATTTCAGGTGTTTCAAAATATTTAAAGGAGCAAAATCCCAACATTAAAACATTGGGCGTTGATGCTTTCGGATCAATTTTAAAGAAATTTCACGAAACAGGGGAGTTTGATAAAAATGAAATTTATCCATACAGAATTGAAGGATTGGGAAAAAATTTAATTCCAACTGCCACAGATTTTGATTCCATTGATGTTTTTGAAAAAGTAACCGATGAGGCAGCAGCACACAGAGCCAGAGAACTGACTTTAACCGAGGGTTTATTTACGGGCTACACAAGTGGCGCCGTTATGCAGGCAACTATGCAATATGCAGCGATGGGAATGTTTGACGAAAACTCTAAAGTGGTCTTAATTTTGCCGGATCACGGTTCTCGCTATATGGAAAAAATCTATAGTGATGAATGGATGAAAGAGCAGGGCTTTTTTGATTCACAAAAACAGGCGTTGGCTTTGGTTGAATACATTAAGTAACCAATAATTATATAGAAAAAGGGTTTGGAATATAATTTCCAAACCCTTTTTTTGTTTCATAACATTTGAATAGGAGAAAAAAAATCACTTTCTTTGTGCCCTTAAAAGTGTAATTTGGAATACTTACATTTTACACAAAAAAATATATAATGAAAGATTTATTTGAAAGAATTGTAAAAGATAAAGGTCCGTTAGGTAAATGGGCCGAACAAGCAGAAGGATACTATGTTTTTCCAAAGTTAGAAGGAGAAATTTCTAACACAATGACTTTTAACGGAAAAAATGTAATTACCTGGAGTATTAACGATTACCTCGGGTTGGCAAACCATCCGGAAGTTAGAAAGGCCGATGCTGAAGCTGCTGCACAATATGGTATGGCTTACCCAATGGGCGCGAGAATGATGTCGGGCCACACAAAATATCATGAACAATTAGAAAAGGAATTGGCAGAATTTGAACATAAGGAATCTGCCTATTTAGTGAATTTCGGTTATCAGGGAATGGTATCTGCCATCGACGCTTTGGTGACAAAAAACGATGTGATTGTTTATGATATGGATGCACACGCCTGCATTATTGATGGCGTTAGGTTACATCCCGGGAAAAGATTTACCTTTCAGCACAACAATGTTGAAAGTTTAGAAAAAAACTTACAAAGAGCCACAAAAATAGCTGAAGAAACCAATGGCGGTATTCTTGTTATTTCGGAAGGCGTTTTTGGAATGCGTGGTGAGCAAGGAAAATTAAAAGAAATTGTAGCGCTTAAAGAAAAATACAATTTTAGATTTTTGGTGGATGATGCTCACGGATTCGGAACCCAAGGAGAAGATGGAAGAGGCACAGGTTTTGAACAAGGCGTGCAGGATGGAATAGATGTGTATTTTTCAACATTTGCTAAATCAATGGCCGGTTTTGGTGCTTTTTTTGCGGCTGACAAGGATATTATACAGTATTTAAAATACAATATGCGTTCTCAAATGTTCGCCAAATCGTTGCCAATGCCTATGGTTATTGGCGCCTTAAAACGTTTGGATATGCTTAGGACGATGCCAGAGCTTAAAGAAAAGTTATGGGAAAATGTTCATGCCCTTCAAAATGGGTTAAAAGACCATGGTTTTAACATTGGAAAAACAAATACTTGCGTTACGCCTGTATTTTTAGAAGGAGATATTCCTGAAGCAATGGCTATGGTAAATGATCTCCGTGAAAATTATGGCATATTTTGTTCTATTGTAGTTTATCCCGTAATTCCAAAAGGTTTGATTATTTTGAGATTGATACCGACTGCAACACATAATTTGGAAGATGTTAAAGTAACTATTGAAGCTTTTTCAGCCATTCGGTCTAAACTAGAAGCAGGAATTTATAGACGCATTGCAGCATCTATGATGGCGCAATAAACTAAAGCATATTTATGAAAAAAGCCTTTTAGATTTTGTCTAAAAGGCTTTTTTTTGAAAGTCATTCAATTAAATTACAAACTGGTGTTACGCAACAATTTTTAATAACCTTCAGAGATATTTTTAAGTGCATTTTTGTTTAAAATTTTAATTTTTTTTCCAAGTAAATCAATGACGCCATCCTTTTTTAGGTTAGATAATAACCGTATGGCAGATTCCGTAGCGGTGCCAATGGTATTTGCAATCTCTTCCCTTGTTAAAATAACATCTATGCAATCTTCATTGTCAACACCAAATATCTCTTCCAAACTTAACAAAGTCTCCGCTAACCGATCTTTAACCGGTTTTTGGGCCATTTGTGAAATAGCAGTATTGGCATGGCTTAATTGAAGCGAAATGTTTTTGATTAAATTTAAAGAAAATTGTGGATTGTCTTTGATAGAATCCAAAATATCACCTTTAGGAATAAAACAAACACGCATATCTTCTAAAGCGGTTGCATTTAGCCCTACAGGTTCTTCACTTAAAATAGAACGATGCCCTAAAATGTCACCGCCTTTTACAAATTTTATAATTTGTTCCTTACCATTTGTATTCAACTTAGTCAATTTACATTTTCCATCCTGAATACAATATAATCCGTTGATAGAATTACCTTCAGTCATTAAATTTTCACCTTTCTTTATAATAAGTGATGTCTTATGATCTGAAAATCTTTCCAATTCGTCATGCGTTAAAGTTTTAAGAGCGTTAAAACGCTTCATAATACAATGGGAACAATTCGACATAATTAAAAAAGAATTTAGTTAAGTAGTAACATTTGTAAAGGTACAAAAATAAATGACATTTGTCATATATAGGAAATAATTAATCAATATTTTTGCTTGGAAATCGAATTTAGAATGACTTTAAATAATTGTTATCATTGCGGTGCACCGAATGGAAAAAGTCCACAAACTTTTGATGAGAAGCAATTTTGCTGCAATGGCTGCAAAACAGTTTATGAGATATTAAGCACCAATGAGTTAGGCTGTTATTACGATTTACAATCGACACCAGGAACCATTCCATCCGACATAAAAGGCAAGTTCAATTATCTCGAAAATGATGATATCATAGAAAAACTGCTCGAATTTAATGATACAGAAACCTCAGTTGTTGAATTTTTTATTCCTAGCATTCATTGCAGTTCCTGTATTTGGATTCTGGAAAATTTAACCAAATTGAACAGTGGTGTATCTACTTCAATGGTTAATTTTCCAAAAAAAACGGTAAGAATCACTTTTAAAAACACAAAAACCAACTTAAAACAACTGGCGGAATTAATGACTTCTATAGGCTACGAGCCCTATATAAGCTTGGATGATGCGGAAGCCAAAAAAAACAAGGTTGACAAAACGCTGATTTATCAGGTTTCAATTGCTGCTTTTTGTTTTGGGAATATTATGTTGTTGTCATTTCCTGAATATTTTGATGCCGATGAGTTTTGGTTGGAAAAATACAAGCATTTATTTAGATGGTTGATGTTTGCCATGGCGCTTCCTGTGGTTTTTTATTCGGCCAAAAATTATTTTATTTCTGCCTACAAAGGACTTTCTCATAAAATTTTAAATATTGATGTTCCCATTGCTTTGGGAATTGCGGTTTTGTTTATAAGAAGCACCATTGAAATTACCTTTGATATTGGTACAGGTTTTTTTGACAGTTTATCGGGTTTGGTTTTTTTCTTGCTCTTGGGGAAATTTTTTCAGCAAAAAACGTATAACTTCTTGTCCTTTGAACGCGACTATAAATCTTATTTTCCGATTGCAGTCACAAAATTGGCGGATGGAATTGAAAAAAACATTCCCGTAAAAGATATTGAAAAGCGGGATCGGTTATTGATCAGAAATCAGGAGTTGATCCCTGTTGACGGAATTTTAATCAACGGAAATGCCTCTATTGATTATAGCTTTGTGACAGGAGAGTCGTTGCCGGTCACAAAACAATCGGGCGACAAGCTTTTTGCCGGCGGAAAACAAACTGCCGGAGCCATAGAAATGGAAGTGATCAATACAATTTCGCAAAGTTATTTAACGCAATTGTGGAGCAACGATATTTTTAATAAAAAAACCGACCATACCATTAAAAATATCACAGATACCATCAGCAAATTATTTACCATCAACGTTTTAATTATTTCGTTTTTGGCAGGTATTTTCTGGTATTTTTACAATGCATCAATGGTATTTAATGTGGTTACTGCTGTGCTCATCATTGCGTGTCCGTGTGCTTTGGCATTATCGGCGCCATTTGCCATTGGAAACATCTTGCGAATTTTTGGCTATCATAAGTTTTATTTGAAAAATGCAGATACCGTTGAAAACTTGGCTAAAATTGATACCATAATTTTTGATAAAACAGGTACTATAACATCAACCGATAAATCACATCTGATTTATAGGGGAGAAACAGTAAGTTTATCAGAAATAAGAGCAATTAAAACAGTTTTAAGAGCATCAAACCATCCGTTAAGCAGATCGCTTTATGAATTTATTCAAGTTGAAATTTTAACTGATAAACCTACCTTTTTTGAAGAACATCTTGGAAAAGGCATTCATGCAATCATAAATAATGTCAACATAAAATTAGGTTCGGCAAGTTTTGTTGGTGCAACTTCTTATGAAGCGAATGAAACCTCTATTCATATTGCAATAGAAAATCAATTTAAGGGAAGTTATATTTTTAAAAACAGTTACAGAGAAGGAACAAAAGATGTTTTTGAAGTGCTTTCAAAAAAATATAAATTGGTTATTTTATCGGGTGATAATGATGGAGAAAAAGCATATCTGGAAAAATTTCTTCCTAAAAACATACTGTTTCAATTTAATCAGAAACCCGAAAATAAACTGGAGTTTATAAAAGAACTTCAACAAAATGGGGAGAAAGTAATGATGGTAGGAGATGGGCTAAATGATGCAGGTGCCTTGGCACAAAGCAATGTAGGCATTGTAATCTCTGAAAATGTAAACGTGTTTTCACCTGCTTGTGACGGCATTCTTGATGCAAAATTTTTTAACAATTTGCCAAAGTTGTTAACTATTTCAAATAAAACCATAACGATTATAAAAACAAGTTTTGTTTTGGCTTTTTGCTACAATGTGATAGGAATGTATTTTGCATTAACAGGTGCTTTAACCCCAATAGTTGCTGCCATTTTAATGCCTGTTAGTTCCATAAGCATTGTGGTTTTTGTGACAATTATGACAAATATAGTATCAAAAAAATATTTAAAAATGTTAAGGTAAAAGGAGAAAAAGCCTTAGGTTTGTGTGATAAATGTCATTTTATTTTCAGAAGTAAAATCTATATTTGTATTTATGTAATTCAATAGCTTAAATTTTTATTAACTAAAAAATGGAAGTACTTTATATCACAATAGGCGTAAGCATTGTTGTGGCCTTAATTTTTTTCTTTGCATTTATCAAATCAGTTAAATCTGGACAGTATGATGATACCTATACGCCATCAGTTCGGATGTTGTTTGATGATGAATTGGTAATTGTTAAGAAAAAAGATGAAAAGGAATCAAGAAGCAATCAAAATCAATCAAAAATAACTAACAATTAATTAATCAAACAAGTATGGAAAAAGAACAATTTTATTATGACAATAAAATCGTAAAAATGTTTCTTTGGGCCACAATTCTATGGGGAATTGTAGGGATGTTGGTAGGGCTTACAGTTGCTTTACTATTTATATTCCCCGGTTTATTGGAATTTGCAGGATCGGATAACGCGATATCCTGGTTAAGTTTTGGTCGCTTAAGGCCTTTGCACACAAATGCGGTAATTTTTGCTTTTGTGGGCAATGGAATCTTTTTAGGTGTCTATTATTCTACCCAAAGATTGTTAAAGGCGAGAATGTTTAACGATGTTTTAAGCAGAATTAATTTTTGGGGCTGGCAGGCAATTATTGTTGCAGCCGCAATTACATTGCCATTAGGGTTTACTTCATCAAAAGAATATGCTGAATTGGAATGGCCAATAGACATTGCTGTTGTGGTAGTTTGGGTGGTATTCGGTATCAATTTGATCGGAACCATTTTAAAAAGAAGACAACGCCATATTTACGTCGCCATTTGGTTTTACATCGCTACCTTGGTCACGATTGCGGTACTTTATATCTTTAATAATTTGGAAATGCCTGTATCAGCTTTTAAAAGCTATTCGGTATATTCTGGCGTTCAAGATGCGCTTGTGCAATGGTGGTACGGACACAATGCAGTGGCGTTTTTCTTGACAACTCCAATATTGGGGTTAATGTATTATTTTGTTCCAAAAGTGGCAAACCGACCAATTTATTCTTATCGGTTGTCCATTATTCACTTTTGGACATTGATATTTTTGTATATCTGGGCCGGACCTCACCATTTATTGTACACAGCGCTTCCGGAATGGGCTCAAAATTTGGGGACGGTTTTCTCCATTATGTTAATTTTTCCATCTTGGGGTGGTATGATTAACGGATTGCTAACCTTGCGTGGTGCTTGGGATAAAGTTCGCGAAAATCCGGTATTAAAATTCTTTGTGGTTGCAATTACCGCTTATGGTATGTCAACTTTTGAAGGACCAATGTTGTCTTTTAAAAGCGTAAATGCTATTGGCCATTATACCGATTGGATTGTTGGTCACGTACATATTGGTGCTTTAGGCTGGAACGGATTTATGATTGCCGGTATTGTTTATTGGTTGGCTGAAAAACTTTGGAAAACCCCATTATATTCAAAAAAATTGGCCAATGCACATTTTTGGTTAGGCACAATTGGTATTTTATTTTATGCCATACCATTATATATTGCTGGGTTTACACAAGCATTTATGTGGAAACAATTTAATCCCGACGGTACATTGGTATATGGCAACTTTTTAGAAACAGTGACATCAGTGATGCCTATGTACGCGATGCGTGCAATTGGAGGAACACTGTATTTAATCGGTTTTATTTTATTGGCAATTAACATCATTAAAACGGCCAAAGCAGGTTCTCCTGTTGAAGATGAATTGGCTGAAGCCGCTCCATTGAAAAAAATTAGCGGACAAAGAATTGCCGGCGAAGGATGGCATACTTGGCTTGAAAGAAGAACAGTATTGTTTACGATATTAACCACTGTTGCCATCTTAATTGGTGGTTTGGTTGAAATTGTGCCTGTGATGTTAGTCAAATCAAATGTTCCAACAATTACAAGCATAAAACCCTATACGCCACTAGAGTTGGAAGGCCGAGATATTTATATTCGCGAAGGATGTAACAATTGCCACTCTCAAATGATTAGACCTTTCCGTTCAGAAGTTGAACGCTATGGGGAATATTCAAAAGCAGGTGAGTTTATTTACGATTTCCCATTCTTGTGGGGTTCAAAAAGAACTGGGCCAGATGTGCATAGAGTTGGAGGAAAATACAATGAAAACTGGCACTTCAACCATATGATGGATCCGCGTTCAACATCGCCGGGCTCTATTATGCCGCGTTATTCCTGGTTGATAAAAAATGATATGAATGCTTCAAATTTGGAAACCAAAATGAAAGCAATGGTAACTTTGGGTGTTCCTTATACTGATGAAGAAATTACGGGTGCCAAACAAGCACTGTTAACACAGGCAAAAGAAGTTGAAAATAATTTAAGACAAGATCCTGAATATGTAAAAAATTATGGTTCAAGCAATATCCAAAATAAGGAAATTGTTGCGCTCATTGCCTATTTACAACGTTTAGGAACTGATATTAAGGCTAATTCTTCAACAGCATTAAAAAATAAGTAATATGTTAAGATTTATATCACATAATTTTGATGGAATGGACGGGGTTGAAATTTACCCAATTATTTCATTGTTGCTGTTTTTTATCGTTTTTATCACAATGTTAATCATTGTCATAAAAATGCCTAAGAAAAATATCGATGAAATAAGTCAATTGCCTTTAGATAAAGACACTAACAGTAAAGAAAATAATTATGAATAAGAATTTAGAAAAGATCTCGGGTTGGAAAAGATTTATGAAATCTATGACCAAAGCGCACGATTTAGGAACCGAAGAAGATATCATGCTCGATCACGATTATGATGGTATCAGGGAACTTGACAATGTTTTGCCGCCTTGGTGGCTGGCAGGTTTTTACATCACCATAGCTATTAGTATTTTTTATCTTATAATGGTATTTGGCTTTGACAAATATAGCCAGTATGATGAGTTAAAAGATGAGTTGTCTGCTGCAAAAGCTGAAATTGAAGCCTATAAAGCAGCAAATCCAAAGTTATTTGACGATGCAAATATCGTTGCTTATACTGATGCCGAAAATTTGGCAAAAGGAAAAGAACTGTTTTCATCCAAAACCTGTGTTGTTTGTCATTTAGATGATTTAGGTGGAAGCATTGGCCCTAATTTAACCGACAATAAATGGATTTTGGGTGGTGACGTAAAAAGCATATTCAATACCTTAACAAATGGCGGAAGGCCAGGAAAAGGAATGATTGCTTGGGAAAGCACCATCACAAGGGAAGAACGCATTCAACTGGCAAGTTATATAATCTCTATGCAGGGAACAACGCCTGCTAATCCAAAAGCTCCGGAAGGAGATATTGTTTGGCCAGAGGAATAATAAAGAGAAGTAATATTTAAAAACAAAAACCCTCTTTTGAGGGTTTTTGTTTTTAAATATTTTTAGAAAATAATCGACTATTTTTTATTTTTTTGTCGTATTTGTAGCTGAGTGGTTGATTAATTAATCTTAAATTTACAAATTGATAAAGAATAGAAAACAGGTTTTTTAAACTTCAGATGAACACAGAAAATAAAGAGAGATTTAGAGACTCCATTGGAACAATAGACGAAAGCGGAAAGCGAAATTTTATTTTTCCGAAGAAACCAAAAGGAAAATTTTACAACTATAGAACAGTTGTAAGCTGGGTGCTTTTGGCATTTATGTTTGCGGCGCCTTTTGTTAAAATTAACGGAAATCAGTTTTTGTTGTTTAATGTTATTGAAAGGAAATTCCATATTTTCGGATTCCCGTTTTGGCCGCAAGATTTTCATTTGCTGGTCATTTCTTTGCTGGTGAGCGTGGTTTTTGTAATTTTATTTACCGTGGTTTTTGGGAGAATATTTTGTGGATGGATTTGTCCGCAAACCATTTTTATGGAAATGATTTTTAGAAAAGTGGAATATTTAATTGATGGTGACAGAACCAAGCAAATTAAGCTGGATAAACAAGTTTGGAATGCAGAAAAAATAAGAAAACGTGTTACAAAATGGTTTGCTTTTTTTCTAATATCATTTATCATTGCCAATGTTTTCTTCGCATTTATTATTGGCAGCGATGTTTTAATTGAACATATCACCGATGGTCCTTTTAATCATATTGGAACTTTGGTAAAATTGTTGGTTTTCACCATGGTTTTCTATTTTGTATTCGCTTGGTTCAGGGAACAAGTTTGCATCATCGTTTGTCCATATGGCCGATTGCAAGGTGTTCTTTTAGACAATAAGTCCATTAACGTGGCTTATGATTTTGTTAGGGGAGAAGGCGAAAAGGGAAGAAAACCAGTTCGTAAAGGCGAAAACAGGGCTGAATCCGGTTATGGAGATTGCGTGTCTTGTATGCAGTGCGTTCAGGTTTGTCCAACAGGAATTGATATCAGAAACGGCACGCAATTGGAATGTATTAACTGTACAGCCTGTATTGATGCTTGTGATGAAATTATGGACACTGTCGGTTTTGAAAGAGGATTGATACGTTATGCTTCCGAAGACAATATCGAAAAAAAGGAAAAATTTAAGTTTAATGCACGTTTAATTGCGTATTCAGCGTTATTAACTATTTTGGTTGGCGTACTTGTTGCGATGTTGTTTTTGCGAAATGATGTGGAAGCAACAATTTTGAGATTGCCTGGGCAAATATTTCAAACTACGGAAACTACCGTTAAAAATGTTTACACTTTCAAATTGATCAATAAAACAACTAAAAATATTGAAAATATTGATATTAAATTAATTTCGCACAACGGAACCGTTGAAATGATAGGCGGTCTTTCCAAAGTAGAAAAACAAGGATTAAAGGAAGGGACTTTGTTTATTGAAATTGATAAAAAAGACCTAAATTCGTCAAATGAAAAGTTAAAAGTTGGGGTGTATTCAGAAGGGAAACTTATTGAAGCAACCACCACAACTTTTGCAGGACCAATAAAAAATTAATTGGATGAACCGAGCCACAACAAATTTTGATACACAGTAGAATGATTAATAGCGAACAGCAGCTGTGTACCGCTAAAAATTAAAATGTAAACAGATGAAGTTAAAAATTAGTTGGCCAACAGGCATTGTACTTGCGTTGTCGGCATTTATTATATTTATTTTGTCTTTCGTTTATAAGGCAGTTTTTGTACCCGGTTATGACCATCATTTGGTTTCTGATGATTATTATAAAGATGAAATGAATTATCAACAGGAAATCGATAAATTGAACAAAGCTGCAACTTTAAAGGAAGATGTCATATTAATTAAAGTGGCTGAAGGCTTGTTAATTAAATTCCCTTCGGAATTTAATCCGGAAGAAATAGCTGGCACAATTTCATTTCAAAGACCTTCTAATGATAAAATTGATTTTAAACTTCCCATAAAATTAACAACTGCAGACTTTTTGATATTGAATGATAATTTGGTGCAAGGAATTTGGAATGTGAAAATTGAATGGACTGCAAACAGCAATACTTATTTACTTAAGGAAAAACTAGTGTACTGATATGCTTTGGACTGCACTTATATTGGGTTTGGCAGGCGGTTTTCACTGTATAGGAATGTGCGGGCCAATCGCGTTTATAATTCCGGTTAACAGGTCATCAAAAACATCCTTAATTTTTCAGACATTTTTATACCATTTTGGCCGATTGTTAAGTTATTCTTTAATAGGCTTGCTTTTTGGTTTTATAGGAAAAGGTTTGTATTTGGCTGGTTTTCAGCAGCGCTTGTCCATTTTAATGGGTGTTATTATGATTCTTACCATCATTACACCGGTCTCAGTTTTTAACAAATACAATTTTTCAAAACCGTTGTATAAAATTATTTCAAAGGTTAAATTCAATCTTGGCATATATCTGAATAAAAAAACAAACAAAGCCTTATTTTCAATCGGTTTTTTTAATGGTTTTTTACCGTGTGGCCTAGTTTATATAGCAGTAATTGGATCAATATCAGCAGGAAGTCCTATTGAAGGAGCTTTATATATGACATTATTTGGTGTCGGAACAATTCCAATGATGACTGCAGCGGTGTTGTTGGGGAATTTTGTAAGTGTGTCGTTGCGTGCAAAATTTCAAAAAATTATCCCTGTTTTTGTGATTATCATCGGATTATTATTTATTTTGCGTGGTCTGGGACTTGGAATTCCTTATTTTTCGCCTTCTGATGCAAAACTGCAGCCGTTAAGTGACCCGGAAATTTGTTTAACATACGAAAAAATAAATCATAATGAAACGAGCATAACAAATTTTGATACACGAAGGAATAACTAATGGCGAACAGCAGCTGTTACCGCTAAAAAATAAAATTTAAACAGATGAAAGAAACTCCTAAATTGACCATCGAAGATTTTGAAAGAGTGGCTTCAAACCAAGAACTTTTAAAAATTATTAAGGAAAAAAATATTCCTTTTGATAAAGTGGCAAAACGATTGTTTTATGAAGAAGAGCTGCGCAATTTACAAATAGAATTGGTGAAACTGCAACAGTGGATTGCAAAAAACAAAATGCGTGTGGCCATTATTTTTGAAGGCCGTGATGCCGCAGGAAAAGGAGGGAATATTCGCAGGTTTACGGAACATTTGAATCCGCGTGCTATGAAAGTGGTGGCCTTAACAAAACCTACTGAAATTGAGCGCGGCCAGTGGTATTTTAGACGCTATATTAAAGAAATGCCAAACACAGGAGAAATTGTATTTTTCGACAGAAGCTGGTATAATAGGGCTGTTGTTGAACCGGTTATGGGTTTTTGTACAGAAACCCAATACCAAAATTTTATGGTTCAGGTTTCTGAATTTGAACATATGATGTATGAAGATGGGATGGTTTTAATAAAATTTTGGTTTTCAATTTCAAAAGATGAACAATTGGCACGTTTTAATGCGCGTATTGCAACACCATTAAAACGCTGGAAATTTAGTCCGGTCGACAGGAAAAGTCAGGAACTTTGGGATAAATACACGCATTACAAAGAACAGATGTACAGCAGAACGCACACCAGTTATAGTCCGTGGATTACCGTGAAGGCTAACGACAAAAAATTGGCGCGTTTGGAAAGCATCAGGTATGTGTTGTCCCAATTTAACTATGAAGGAAAAGAAAATGCTTCCACCATATTATTTCCAGATCCAAATATTGTGATGCGTTATTACCGTTCAGCCAAACAAATAGATTAATTATGAAGCCTTATAAATTATCAGAAGAGGATGTTGAAATACTCAACACCAATAAAGGATTAAGGGCTTTATTTTCTAAAGAGCCCTATAATTTAGAGAAAGCGGTTCGCTTTGTTAAATATGAAAATAAATTAAAAAAACTTCAGGTTGAATTGATCCGGTTGCAAACCTGGGCTATTGAAGAAAATGAACGAATTATGATTATTTTCGAAGGAAGGGATGTTGCCGGTAAAGGTGGTGCCATACGGCGTGCAACAGAACGGATGAATCCGCGGCATTATCGTATTGTGGCTTTGCCAAAACCTACGGAAGATGAGCGCTCACAATGGTATTTTCAGCGATATGTAATTCAATTTCCAAAAGCTGGTGAAATCATTTTTTTCGACAGAAGTTGGTATAACAGGGCGGTAGTTGCCCCGGTAAACGGATTTTGTACGCAACAAGAATATGAGACTTTTATGAATCAGGTAAATGACTTTGAGCGAATGATTACCGAATCGGGCATTCATCTGGTGAAGATTTATATGTCCATTTCCAAAAAAGAACAGGCAAAACGTTTTGAGGAGTTAAAAAGCGATCCGTTAAAACAATGGAAAATAACGCCGGTTGATGAAAGAGCCCAAGAATTGTGGGATGTTTATACGTACTATAAAAATAAAATGTTTGCCAAAACAAAAGAAGGTGTGGTTGCCTGGAAAATAATCAAGGCGAATAAAAAAACGTATGCAAGGGTAGTGGCCATAAACCACATTTTAAGCAGTATTCCTTATGATAAAAAGAGGGAAATATAACAGTTAAATTTCTTTTCCTTCAATAAAAACCTTATCAATATGCTGGTTTCCAAATGAGTACGGAATAAATCCATAACTTGTAATTTCTTTGGTAATGATGAAATTTGCTTTTTTTCCTTTACAGATACTTCCGTGGGTTTTTTCCAATCCCATAGCATAAGCACCGTTAATTGTTGCCGCAGTGATGGCTTCTTCCGGCGTCATTTTCATCTTAATGCAAGCAGTTGAAATAACAAAGTTCATATTGCCTGAAGGTGTTGAGCCGGGATTATAATCGGTAGCCAGCGCCAAAGGCAAACCAGCGTCAATTATTTTTCTTGCCGGCGAATAAGGAATGCTTAAAAAATAAGAGCAGGAAGGCAAAGCAACCGGCATAGTGTTGGTATTTTTTAAAACTTCAATATCTTCATCCCGCATCAATTCCAAATGATCAACGGAAAGTGCATTATGTTTTACGCCTATCTGCACGCCGCCAAAAGCCGTAAACTGATTTACATGAATTTTTGGAATGAGTCCATATTTTGCTCCGGCATCTAAGATTCGATCTGTATCATCCACAGAGAAATAGCCGGTTTCGCAAAAAACATCAATATATTCTGCTAAATTTTCTGCTGCTACAATGGGTAAAATTTCATCAATTATTTTATCTACATAACCACTTTTGTTGTTTTTAAATTCCCAAGGCAAGGCGTGAGCAGCTAAAAAAGTCGATTTTATGGTAATTGGGTAATTTTCATTGAGTTTTTTTATGACGCGCAACATTTTTAATTCTGCATCTTTTGCAAGGCCATAACCCGATTTAATTTCAACGGCGCCAGTGCCCAATTTCATTACTTCTTCTAGGCGTTTTGCAGATTGTTGGTATAAATCTTCTTCGGAAGTTTGTTGTAATTTTATGGCAGAATTTAAAATTCCGCCGCCATTGTTCGCAATTTCTTCGTAAGAAAGCCCATTTATTCGATCAATAAATTCCTGTTCCCTGTTTCCTGCATAAACAATATGCGTATGACTGTCGCACCAGGTAGGAAGTACTATTTTTCCGCTGGCATCAATCGTGTTTTCAACAATGATAAATGGGATGTTTTCCATCTTGCCAAAATCTTTTATTACATCATTATCAATCCACAAAAATGCATTTTTTATAGTGGGAAGAATTTTCATAGCCGCCCCGCTAACCATTTTTTTTGGCAAACTTTCAACCTGTAGCAATTCTTTGATATTGGTAATTAATGTTGTCATTTTTTCTAATTCTTAGTTCAAATATACGGCAATTTTAGAGAGCATAAAAGCGGTTTTTTTATATTGATATAATTAAAGTGAATGCTGTTTTTTAGGATATTTATCATATAAATAAAGGGTAATTAGCATTATATTTGCACAAAATTAAAATTAATGAAAAAAGCCATATATATAGCAACCAGTGAAGCTAACAGCGGTAAGTCTATCGTCACTTTGGGGTTGATGAGGATGCTGCTGGGAAAAACTGCAAAAGTCGGTTATTTCAGACCTATTATTGACAATGTTAAGAAAGGAAAGAAAGACAATCATATCAATACGATTATATCACATTTCCAATTGGATATTGATCCAAATGACGCTTATGCATTTACGCGCAGTGAGTTTATAACGATGAGGAATAATGGAAAAGAAGGCGAAATATTCGATACCATTATTTCAAAATACAAAGCATTAGAAGACAAAAATGATTTTATGTTGGTTGAAGGCACCGACTTTTCAGGAGAAGGAATGGCAATTGAATTGGATGCCAATATCTTAATCGCCAAAAATTTGGGAATTCCGGCAATCATCGTTTCAAGCGGTGTTGGGAAAACTTTGGAGGAATTTATTGAAGGACTTCATTTGGCTTATGATTCTTTCAAAGAAAAAGAGGTGGAAGTTTTAGCGGTTATCGCCAATAAGGTAAAGGAAAAAAACATTACGATAGTAAAAAACGGCGTGCAGAAAAACTTGCCAAAAGATGTTTTTGTAAATGTAATTCCGTTGATAGCCTCATTAAACAATCCAACAATTAAAGAAATAGCAAAGGCAATCGATGCCAAGATTTTATTTGGTAAAGAGCTTATAAATAACCAAACTTCAAGTTTTAAGGTTGGAGCCATGCAATTGAGAAATTATTTAAAGCAATTGGAAGAAAATTGTTTGATTATAACACCCGGAGACAGAGCAGACATCATTCTAGGAGCTTTACAAGCCAATATTTCCAGCAATTATCCCGCAATTTCCGGAATTGTATTAACAGGCGGCATTCTTCCCGAAGAACCAATTATAAAATTAATTGAAGGGTTGCCTCAAATTGTGCCAATGTTAACTGTTGGTGAAGGAACATTTGATGTTGCCAATAAAATTGGGGCGGTTCGTTCTCACATGTATGCCGAAAATAAAGAAAAAATCAATATTTCGCTTAATACATTCGATAAGTATGTTGAAGTCGATAAATTAAATGAGAAATTAATCACCTTTAAAAGTGAAGGAATCACGCCAAGAATGTTTCAATACAATTTATTGAAACGTGCAAAAAAGGTGCGAAAACACATTGTGCTTCCAGAAGGTAATGACGACAGAATTTTGGCAGCAGCAGCGCGATTGTTGCAGAGTGATATTGTTGATTTAACCATATTGGGAAATAAAAGCAATATTGAAAATAAAATACTTCATTTGGGGATAAAATTCGATTTAGAAAAGGTAAAAATTATCAGCCCAATAGAATCCGAATACTATCAGGATTTCAGCAATACCTTATTTGAACTTAGGAAAGATAAAGGCTTAACCATAGATATGGCGGAGGATTTAATGAGCGATGTTTCCTATTTTGGAACGATGATGGTTTATAAAGGATTGGCTGACGGAATGGTTTCAGGAGCTGCGCATACCACACAACACACCATTAAACCTGCGCTGCAGTTCATTAAAACCAAACCGGGCGTTTCAGTAGTTTCCTCCATCTTTTTTATGTGTTTGGAAGACAGGGTTTCCGTTTTTGGCGATTGCGCCATCAACCCGAATCCAACTTCTGAACAGTTGGCGGAAATTGCAATTTCTTCTGCCGAATCAAGCATAAATTTTGGAATAGAGCCTAAAATAGCAATGTTGTCATATTCATCAGGTAATTCCGGTAAGGGAGAAGATGTGGAAAAAGTGAGAAGAGCCACGGAAATAATCAGGAAAAAAAGACCAGATTTAAAAGTGGAAGGACCAATACAATATGATGCAGCGGTTGATGCGACCATCGGAAAAAGCAAAATGCCAGATTCTGAAGTGGCGGGACGTGCAAACGTATTAATCTTTCCCGATTTAAATACAGGAAATAACACTTATAAAGCAGTACAAAGAGAAACTGGCGCATTGGCCATCGGCCCGATGTTACAGGGCTTAAACAAGCCGGTAAACGATTTAAGCAGAGGGTGTACGGTAGACGATATTTTTAACACCGTAATATTAACCGCAATACAAGCACAAGGATTTTAAATGAAACGAGCATTACAAATTTTGACACATAAAGGAATTATTAATGGCGAACAGCATCTGTTCCAATCAAAAAATAAAATTTAACAGATGAAAATATTAGTTATAAATTCAGGAAGTTCATCCATTAAATATCAATTATTTAGGATGCCTGAAGAGGAAGTTATTTGTTCAGGATTGGTGGAAAGGATTGGCTCAAAAGATGCCGAAATCCATTATAAATCAAATCATACAAAAATTGATAAGGTGTTGGATATCCCAAATCATACCGTTGGTTTGGAAAAAGTTGTCAATCTGTTATTGGATGAAAAAATTGGCGTCATAAAATCGACTTCAGAAATAGTGGCTGTTGGCCATAGGGTAGTACACGGCGGAAGCACTTTTTCAAACACAACCATCATCAACCAGGAAGTTAAGGACAAAATAAAAAAATTATTTTCTTTGGCGCCACAACACAATCCTGCAAATTATGAAGGCATTGTTGTTGCGGAATCATTTTTTCCAAATGCAAAACAAATTGCTGTTTTTGATACCGCTTTTCACCAAACTATTCCTGTTGAAGCTTATAAATATGCCATTCCCACAAAATTTTTGGTCGAAAATAAGATTCGTTTGTATGGTTTCCACGGAATAAGCCATAAATATGTTTCTGAAAAGGCCATTGAACATTTGGGCATTGAAAATTCAAAAATAATTACCATTCATTTGGGAAATGGCTGCAGTATGACGGCCGTTAAAAATGGAAAAAGCATTGACCACACACTTGGTTTCGGACCTGTTACCGGATTGATTATGGGAACTCGAAGCGGTGATATTGACCACGCCATTATTTTCCATTTGGTCAATAATTTAGGCTATTTGCTTGATGAAGTGAATAATTTGCTTCAAAAAGAAAGCGGCATGTTTGGTTTAACGGGCTACAGTGATTTGCGTGACATTGAGTCGGAAGCCGAAAAAGGAAATAAGGAATGTCAGCTGGCATTGGATATGAACGCTTACCGAATTAAAAAATATATTGGTTCTTATGCAGCAGCAATGGATGGTTTGGACGCCATTATATTTACTGCCGGAATTGGGGAAAACTCAAGTTTCATCAGAAAGTTGGTTTGCACAAATATGGACTATTTTGGCATTGAACTGGATGAAGAAAAAAATAATATCCGAGCTAAAGAACTCACGGAAATTCACACTAAAAATTCAAAAACAAAGATATTGATCGTGCCAACCAACGAAGAGGTTGAAATTGCCAAACAGTCTTTTGAGTTGTTGAATTAGTTCTTAAAACTAAACTACTCTGCACTGAAAGTGCAGAGGTTTGTTTTACTGGGGACTGAA
>JAVVEF010000013.1:2016-37327 GCA_032251275.1 Lutibacter sp. | reverse complement strand
TTAGCGGTGGCAAATGTAATCCCTTTTATTATTGCTAAACAACTTTTTTTGCCCTTTTTTTTGAGAAAAAAAACAAGTGTTTGAATTCAAGCTGTTTACATTGCCAAAAAATAAAATATGAGTTTACTTATTATAAAAGCAGGACACGTAAAATACGTTATTTATTTTAAATGCGCAAGAATAAAATTTAATTATTTACCTTTTTTCTTCGCAGGTCTTGGGGCAACAATCCAACTTGAACCCAATTCATAATAGTCAAATTCGACTTTTGAAGGCTGTCGCTGTAACACGCCATCAGTAAAAGCGCGCTGCAAAATATCTTCAATTAGAAAATCGTTTTTATTGTTTAAAGGGTCATATTTGTCCTTTAATGACAATTTAAACATATTTGCCGTGGTATTGTACCAAAATGCTTTCCAACCACTGCGGTAATCTTTAACCAAATCATAGGCCGTATGACCGGTTTGCCTATGCATCAATTTTATTAAGATCTCTCCTTCTGTTCTTGTTAATTTTTTGAGCTGGTCGGTAAATTCACCTTCCATATAATTTTGAATAACCTTAATATATTGTTTTTTCTTTCTTTTGGATTCTATTTTTTCCAATCTCTCATTCAAAGTTTCAAGCCTCTCAGCCGCCAATTTTGCATAAGGATACGCTTTTAATGTTTTTTTACGATACCATATATAATAGCGACGATCATAATCCGTTTTAAATTTTAAGGTTTTTAACAAAAAAATTTCATCCAGTTCTATCAGTAACGTATCACCCTCAAAAATTGTGTAGCGTTCGAGTAAAGGAATAGAATCCTTTTCTTCCTGCGCAAAAAGAAGTGACCCTATTAATAGGATAGGCAAAAACAAAAACTGTTTAACTTTATTTTTCATCAATTAATATGCTTATCAAAAAGAGTTCCAAAATTACAACATTCAAAAAAATATTTCGCAGGTCTCTTACAATTTTTTTTAAAGTAAAATGAGATATAAATTGAGCTATAAATAACATTTTACTATCTTGCGTTTGTAAAAAAATGGAAATTATTATGAGCAAAACTATATTAAATAAGAAATCAATCGACTTTTTAGAAAGATATTTGAACAACGCCGCACCTACCGGTTATGAAAGCGAAGGCCAAAAAATTTGGATGGATTATTTGAAACCTTATGTCGACACCTTTATAACCGACAGTTACGGAACAGCTGTTGGGGTAATAAATCCTGAGGCAAAATTTAAAGTGGTTATTGAAGGACATGCCGACGAAATTTCCTGGTACGTGAACTATATCACGCCAGAAGGTTTAATTTATGTGATCAGAAACGGTGGAAGCGACCACCAGATTGCGCCTTCAAAAATCGTAAATATCCATACCAAAAAAGGCATTGTAAAAGGTGTATTTGGCTGGCCGGCAATCCACACTAGGGATAAAGGCAAAGAAGAATCACCGCAACTGGAAAATATTTTTATTGATGTTGGCTGTAAAAAGAAAGAAGAAGTTGATCAATTAGGCGTTCATGTAGGTTGTGTGATCACCTATCCCGATACCTTCTTTATATTGAATAAAAATAATTTTGTTTGCAGGGCGCTCGATAACAGAATGGGCGGATTTATGATTGCTGAAGTTGCGCGATTGTTAAAAGAAAACGAAAAAACGCTTCCTTTTGGACTTTATATCACAAATTCCGTGCAGGAAGAAATTGGGTTGCGTGGCGCTGAAATGATTACGCAAACCATCAAACCAAATATTGCAATCGTTACCGATGTTTGTCACGACACTTCAACACCAATGATTGACAAAAAGAAAGAAGGAGCCACTGTTTCGGGCGACGGACCTGTAATTGGTTATGCTCCGGCCATCCATCATATTTTAAGAGATTTAATTGAAGATACGGCCACGGCCCATAAAATTCCGTTTCAGAGAAATGCCTCATCCCGGGCTACTGGCACGGACACCGATGCTTTCGCCTACAGCAACGGCGGCGTTCCTTCGGCATTAATTTCTTTGGCATTGCGCTATATGCACACTACCGTAGAAATGGTTAACAAAGATGATGTTGAAAATGTGATTAAATTAATTTATGAAACATTGTTAAGTATTAAAGAAGACGAAACATTCAGTTACTTTAAATAGATGGCTGTATTTGGAAGTTTATTGGCAATTGGAAGGCTGTTTCTATTTATATTGGTTGCTTTATTCTTCTTTTGTTTATTGTTAATTATTAGCTTATTCTATAAAGACAAGGAAAAAAAATTGGAACGCGGCATATTGCTTCGGCGTTTTGCGATAAGGATTTTACACCCAATTTTAGGGTCGAAAATAACAGTTTACGGCAAAGAGCCAATCGATACGGGTTTAATTGTTTCAAACCACAGAAGTTATTTTGACGCGATGGTTATTTTAAAAAACTTGCTCGCTTCTCCTGTTGGAAAAAAAGAAGTGGAATCTTGGCCGTTAATTGGAAGCGTCACAAAAACAACGGGTGTCATCTTTGTAAACAGAGAGGAAAAATCGAGCAGGACGCAAACGCTGAAAGAAGTTCGGGTGGTTTTAGAAAATGGTTTTTCCATATTTATTGCGCCGGAAGGCACCACACATATCAATCCGACCACCATCGACTTCAGGCCCGGCACATTTGTTTTAGCAGCTGATATGGGCGTTCCAGTGATGCCTGTGGCGATAGATTATAAAAATCTTGATGATGCATGGATTGGCAATGATACTTTTATTCCGCATTTTTTAAAATGTTTCAGCAAATGGCGGACTGAAATTAAGGTAAGTTATTTGGATCCAATCGTTTCTGACAATGTGGAGGAATTAATTTCCCGCTCGAAAAACCAAATAGATCAGGAGCTTATTCGGTTTAGAAAAGACTGGAATTCAATTGATTAATTAGTTTATTTAACAACATATCTCAAGAATAATGAAAAATACCATTTCTGAAAGAATTTTTGATTTTTTAAAAAATTACCCACCATTCAATTTAATTTCCAACGCAACTTTATTGGAAGTTTCACAAAAGGTGGAAATTCAATATTTTGAAAAAGATCAGATTATTTTTAGCCAGAATGACAGTCCGCACGAACATTTTTACATTATTTATCAGGGATCTGTGAGGCTTTATAGATTTGTGGAAAATGAAAAACACATTCTTGATATTTGCGATGAAGGTGATTTGTTCGGTTTAAGGCCGCTTATTATGAACGAGAATTATGTGATGGGCGCTTCTGCCAATGAAGAAACCATTTTATATGGAATTCCTATTGCGTTGTTTCACGACATTATTTTAAACTATCCAAAAGTCAGCCAGTTTTTAATTGCCAGTTTTGCCACAAATACACGCGATCCTTTTTCGGAAAAACACAAAGGTAAATTATTTGCAAATGTTTCCGCTATTCAAAAAATTGACAACAGTTTTGCCGAAATACAATCGGCAAATTATAATCGGAACCCAGTTACTTGTTCAACGGATACATCCATACAAACTGCTTGTATCATTATGACGAAGAAGGTAATTAATTCAATTATCATCATAGAAAATGACATTCCGATTGGAATTATTACCGATAAAGACATCAGAACAAAAATTGGAACCGGCTTGTATAAAATCACTAGTAAAGTCAATGAAATTATGACCAGCCCTGTGGTTACCTTCCCTCAAAATATCTCGGTAGCCGAAGCCCAAATTATGATTTTAAAACATAAAGTTTCCCATTTATGCATTACCAAAGACGGCACCAATAAAACAGAACTTGTCGGAATTTTAACACAACAAGATTTAATTTTAACGCAAGGCAATAATCCGTCATTGCTTATCAAAGAAATAAAAAATGCCAAAGACACGGAAACGCTAAAACATATAAGAACAAAGGCTTCTGAGTTAACCAAAGGCTATTTGGAACAGGAAATTCCAATTTATTTTGTAACGAAAGTAATCTCTGAAATAAATACAGCCATCACCAAAAAAGCAATCAGATTGTCTATATCAGAAATTGGCAAGGAACCGCCCGTGAAATTTTCGTGGCTGGCATTGGGAAGTCAGGGACGAAAAGAGCAATTATTGATGACAGACCAAGACAACGCTTTGGTGTTTGAAAATGTCGCTCCCGCAGATTATAACAGGGTAAAAAATTACTTTTTGGAACTGGCAGAAAAAGTGACCGAAAAACTAAATATGGTTGGTTTCGAGTATTGTCCGGCTAATATTATGGCAAGCAACCCAAAATGGTGCATCTCTTTGGAAGAATGGGAACAACAATTTGAGGAATGGATAACAGATCCCATTGCTGAAAAAATACTGTTAAGTATTATCTTTTTTGATTTTGAGTTGGTTCATGGGGATGAATCCCTATATACAAAAATGTCTGAAAGTGTATTTAAAACTATTGAAAATAACCAGATATTTTTAAGCTTTTTAGGCAAAATAACCTTAGACAATCCGCCGCCATTGGGATTCTTTAAACAGTTTTTAGTGGAACAGGATGGCGAAAACAAAGACAGTTTTGACATCAAAAGCAGGGCAATCAGGCCTTTGGTTGATGCCGCCAGAATTTTATCATTGCATCATAATTTAAGGGTGAACAATACCATTGCACGTTATGAAAAATTGATGGACCTTGAACCCCAAAACAGGGATTTGTTTGAATCTTGCGCCAATGGGTTTAAAATTTTATTGCAATTCAGAACTTCCCAAGGTTTGGCAAACAACAACAATGGTAAATTTGTGGACATCAACAGCCTGAATAAAGCCGACAGACTGAAATTAAAAAGTTGTTTTAAGCCCATAAAAAACGTTCAGGAAGCGATTAAATTGCGTTTTAGAACCTCCCAAATTCCACAAATATGATCCAGTTTTTCAAAAAGAAGCAAACGCCAAAATTTTGGGAAGATCATATTTACAAGGTGCAAAACAGCAAAAAATATTCAAATTTTGAAGACATCCGATTTGTGGCGCTCGATACTGAAACAACCGGATTCGACTATGAAAATGACAGAATACTTTGCATTGGCGCTGTCGCCATCAAAAATAATAAAATATTGGTTTCCGACGCTTTTGAAATCTACATTAAACAGGATGTTTTTAATAAAGAAACCGTAAAAATTCACGGCATCAGAAAAGATGGTGATGAAGAAAAATTGAGTGAAGAGGAGGTCATCATTAAATTTATTAATTATTTGGATGATGCGGTTATTGTGGCGCATCATACTGCATTCGACGTAACTATGATTAATATGGCGTTAAAACGTTTAAACGTTGGCCCTTTGGAATCCAAACAACTGGACACCAATTATATCCATAAAAAAATTACAAAAACAGATACTTATAAAAAAATATTCAGTCTGGATGAGTTGTGTGAAATTTATAACGTTAAAATGCACGATCGGCATACAGCATTAGGCGATGCCTTGATTACAGCCTATTTATTCCTGAAACAAACAGCCAAATACAAAAAAAACAACGCATTGAACCTGTTCGATTTAATAAATACCAATTATCATTTACTCAAATAAAAACACTTTTATAAACCCATAAAATTTTGTAACTTTAATAATTAACTTTGTTACTGATTTTATGAAAAATACCATTGCAGAACGCATATACGATTTCCTTAAAAACTTCCCTCCTTTTGACCTTTTAGAAAAAGAACAGCTTTTTAAAATTGCCTCAAACGTAAAGGTCATTTATATGGAGAAAGACAATTTTGTTTTTAAGCAAGAGGGAAATCCACACGAACATTTTTATGTGGTAAAAGATGGAGCCATTGGTTTGTACAGAAATATGGACAATGAACAAATTTTGGTTGATATTTGTGATGAAGGCGATATTTTTGGACTTCGGCCATTAATTCAGAATGATTTATACCTGATGAGCGCCAAAGCCAATGAAGAATCGGTTTTGTATGCCGTTTCCGTAGAAATATTGAAAGAAATTATTCAAACCAATGAAAAAGTAAAGAAGTTTTTGATTGCAAGTTTCTCGTCAAACATTAAAACGCCATACGCAAAAGGCACAAACGGGCAGTTATTTGCAAATATAGAAATGCAAACTTCGAATACCAGTTTTACCGAAATTCAAAGTGCTGAATTCAGCAAAAATCCCGTTACGGCCCTAAAAACTTCCACCATAAAAGAAGCTGCACAAACAATGAGCGAAAAAAAAGTTGGATCTATTTTAATTGTGGAAAACAGAAATCCAATCGGCATTATAACCGATAAAGACCTGCGCTCAAAAATTGCCACAGGATTGTTTTCAATTGATGAAAGCGTTACAGCAATTATGTCGGCTCCAGTTAAAACTTTTAAGCCAAAAATTACGGTGGCAGAAGCGCAAATTGCCATGATTAAAAACAAAATCACCCATTTGTGCATCACCAAAGACGGCAGTAGCAAAACAGAATTAATCGGCGTTTTATCGGAGCATGACATTGTGGTGATGCACGGCAACAATCCTTCTTTGCTCATAAAAAAAGTATACCGCGCAAAAGACGTAAACAACTTAAAATATATACGGGAGAAAACGTCGAATTTGCTAAAAGGCTATATTGAACAAAATATTCCAATTACATTTATTTCAAAGATTATTTCTGAAATAAATGAAGCCATCACCATAAAAGCCATCGAACTTTCTCTGGAAGAAATGGACAAACAGCCTCCGGTTAAATTTGGCTGGCTGGCATTGGGAAGTCAGGGCCGAAAAGAACAATTACTGATGACCGACCAAGATAATGCGTTGGTTTTTGAAGATGTTCCGCCTGAAAAATATCAGCCCACAAAACAATATTTCTTACAACTTGCAAAAAAAATCACCGAAAAACTGAATGTTATTGGTTTTGAATATTGCCCTGCAGATATGATGGCAAGCAATCCAAAATGGTGCTTATCGCTTTCAGAATGGAAAAATCAGTTTGATACCTGGATTAAAACACCTAGCGAAGATGCCATGATGATGTGTACTATATTTTTTGACTACGACTTGGTTTATGGAGATAAAAAGTTGGTAAATCAAATGTCTGACAGTATTTATGAATCGATAAAATCCTATGAAATATTTTTAAATTTCTTGGGAAGAAATGCACTTAGAAATCCGCCTCCAATTGGATTTTTCAGGCAATTTTTAGTTGAAAATGACGGTGAACACAAAGATCAATTCGACCTAAAAAGCAGGGTTTTAATGCCTTTGGTGGATGCTGCCCGCCTGCTTACGCTTTCTCACCATATTAAAGATAAAAACAACACTGTTTCCAGATTTAAAAAATTGATAAAAGTTGAGACTCAAAACCAAAATTTATATTTATCGTGCATCGATTCCTTTAATATACTGCTGCAATTCAGAACAAGCCAAGGATTAAAAAATAACGATTCGGGCAGATATGTTGACCTTAACAATTTGAGCAAATCAGAAAAGTTAAAATTAAAAGGATGCTTTAAACCCATTAGAGACGTTCAGGAATTGTTGAATATCAGGTACAACTTAGCCCAAATGATGTGATGATATCCTGGTTTAAATATAAAAATTATCCGGAATTTTGGAAGCAATATTCAAAAAAGTTCAAACAAAAGCAACCAAAAAGTATTGAAAACACCCGATTTGTGGTATTTGATACAGAAACAACCGGTTTGGATACCACCAAAGACAGAATTTTGTCCATTGGCGCCATCGGTATTTTTAACAATATTATTGATGTTTCCGACAGTTTTGAAATTTATTTAAAACAAGATCAATTTAAATCAGAAACAGTAGAAATTCACGGAATATTAAAAGAAGGAAATCTTATAAAACTCCCTGAAATCGAAGCTATGGAGCTATTTGTTAATTATATAGGAAACGCTGTTTTGGTGGCGCACCACACTGCTTTTGACATTGAAATGATCAACGCTGCATTAAAAAGACTGGATTTGCCGAAATTAAAAAACAAAACCATTGATACCGGCATTTTATATAAAAAACTGAAAGGCAAAAAAGACAGTCATTTTAATTTGGATGTGTTATGCGAAGAATTCAACATTCCAAAACACGACCGCCATACTGCTGCCGGAGATGCTTTTATTACCGCCTTGCTATTTCTGAAAATTATTTCAAAATTAAAGAAAGAACGCAACCTGCATTATTCCGATTTGTTCAGGGTTTCCGGCAAAGAAGGTTTATTATAAAAAACGCTTCCACAAATTGAGAGCGTTTAAAATATGCCGAAAAATGATGTTATTTTTTCTTGTAAACCATTTTACCCAACTCAATGGCAATTCCTGTCTTTGCTAAAATGGTAAAAATAAAAGCGCCCATCGCCCAAATCCCAAGCGTTACAAAAATTTCAACAAAACTGGGCGTGTATTCCGCAATTTTTCCCCACGGACCGGGAATAAAACCAGGAACAATTAATCCAAATCCTTTTTCAATCCAGATTGCAATAAAAAGCATCCCACATAAAACATATAGAATTTTTAAATTGCTTCGCACTTTATGAAATGTTAATGCAACTGTGGCCATAACGTTTAAACTGATTGATGTCCAAATCCAAGGAAGCAAGGCTGTTTTCCCCTCCAATCCAAAGAATAAATAAACGGCACTAATACTGTGATGTGTTGGTGCATAAAACTCTTTAAACAATTCAGAAATCAGCATTATTAGGTTAATTTGTGCGGCAACCGTAACAATTAAACTGATTTTTTTAATGGTATTGTCTTCAATTTTAAACGCCGTGAATTTTCTGATAATTGCCAATACAATTATAATTAAAGCCGGACCCGCCGCAAATGCGGACGCTAAAAATCGAGGGCCCAGTAAAGCATTGTTCCAAAATGGCCTTGCCTGTAAACCTTGATATAAAAATGCCGTTACCATGTGAATTCCAACAGCCCAAAAAATTGATAAAAACACACCCGGAATATAAATTTTAGGATTAGGGACTTTTCCCATATAACGCATCATTAAAATATAAAACGGTATGGTAATATTAATAAACAAGTAACCATTTAACACAATTACGTCCCAGGCTAGCATTGAATTTGGGAAATTAAACACCCCGATTCCAGGTATCATATGCCATAAACGGGCAGGCCCACCCATATCTGCAACCACAAAAGCCAAACACATTAACAATGCGGCAACCGCCAATCCTTCACCAATTAAAACCGCCTGTTTAAAGTCAATATTTTTCAAAATATATGCAGGCAAAACCAGCATTACCGCAGCGGCGGCCACCCCCACTAAAAATGTGAAATTTGAAATATACAAACCCCAACTCACGCGGTCGGTCATGCCTGTCGCGCTTAAACCTTCCTCTAACTGAATGCTGTAATTGTACATGCCAAAAAGCATTATCAATGTTAGCGCCGCCATCCAAATATGATAGGATCTGTTTCCGTGCGTTATTTCTAAAATAGCGTCTTTTACCAAACTGCCAAAAACTTTTATTATCTTCATTTTAAATTTTATTTGGGCGTGTCCTTTTAAAAAATAAAAGGTCGGGCTATCACTGCTCGCTTTTTTATTGTTCAATAAAAAGAGCTCAAACAAACCGCTCTATCCCTCACGCACGCAATTAATCATAATTCAATAATTCACTAATCCATATAATACCAAAACTTTGGTTCGGTGCCTAAATCTTCTTTTAACCTAAACACTTTCTTGTTTTCCAAAATCCATCGAATATTGCTTTTGGGATCCAACAAATTGCCAAAAGTTCTGGATCCGGTAGGACAAGCCTCCACACATGCCGGATTTTTTCCTTCACGAGAGCGCTGCACACAAAAGGTGCATTTTTCCATCACGCCTTTTTTACGCAGTCTGTTTCCTAAATAATGTTGATTTTTATTCACCTCTTCCAGGGGGATTTCTGGCGTTTTCCAGTTAAATCTCCTTCCGTCATACGGGCAAGCAGCCATACAATATCTGCATCCGATACACCAATCGTAATCAATAACAACAATCCCGTCATTCTCTTTCCAGGTTGCCTTTACCGGGCAAACCTCTACACATGGCGGATTGTCACAATGAAAACATTGCGTTCCCAAATAAAAATGGCCTTTTGCAGGAACTTCATGATAGTAATTATCATCAGCTTCTTCAAAGTTAAATCCTTTTCCGTCTTCCATTTCATGGATCCGGATATATTGCATTTGTGAGGATCTGTCTTGATTGTTTTCTTCAATGCAGGCATTTACGCAATCCATATATCCTTGACATTTCGAAATGTTAAAAGCATAACCAAAAAGCACATTTTCTTCAGCTTCTTTTGAAGACATGTTTATTTTTTTACCTGTATTTAATTCATACGAACGAACCAACCGGCCAACGGTTTTCTCTTTTTCTTCATCAGTCATTAATTTATAATTCCCTTTAAAGTACTCTTCCCATTCCATCGCAGATTTTTCTTTGCTTTCGTCACTGCCAACTATACTGCAAGAATTACTTATAGCCCCGGCACCTATTAACAAACCGGCTGTAATTTTTGAAAATGCGGCTCTTCTGCTTATGGAGACATCCATAATTTGGTCGTATCCATCTGTTGGTTTATCGGAATCGCATAAACCGTCACTCTTATCACACCCGCAAGATTCAGATTTTGCAGACCGATTCAAGTTTAAAGAATACCATTTCTTACTACTTTCACTCATTGTTTATCATTTTATTAAAACAATTGTTATTGCTTGTTTTATTCCCGCTCTTTAGCTACTTGGATGTTATAACGAACCGGCCAACGTTTTTCAAACTGTGGACTATGCGGATTATGGCAATTTACACAGGTATTTGAAACTCTTGGGGGCACCCAGCCACCCAATTGTTTTCCGTGTGCGCCACCTTTCCAGTCTTTAAATTGTTGCTGATGGCATTGGCTGCACAATTTATGGCTGAAGTTAAAATCTATGGAGCTATTGGTTAAACTTTGTAAATTGTCAAAATCATTTTTGCCGTGGCAAGTCGCACAATTCATTGTTTCCGGCCCTGCATGGCTTAAATTAATATTCCAGTGCGCCGCTTTTTCGCCAACTTTATACTCTTTCAATTTTTCTAAAGGTTGTGAATGGCATTCTGTACAATTGTAAGAAGCTATTTGACTTTTTCTTTCAGGAATCAAAAATTCAAATTCACCGTCCTTAACCTCCACTTTCCTGATGGTTTCGTTATAAATATCTGAAGAAATATCGCCCGTGTATTCAATTGTATTGGCTTCTATTTTATCCGTAACCGTATGATATTTATGTTCATCTGAATGTTTACAGGAAACCGTAAACAAACACCCAACCATAATAAGGACACTTACTTTTATTTTTGTTGTCATTTGTTTCTGTTTTATCTATCTAGTAAATACGCCTATATCGGTCATTTCCTTATTATTTACAACGTGGCATTGCCTGCAATTTGAACGTTCAGGGTGCGTAATTCTAATCTCTTTAGGTGCAGATGGTCCGGCATGGCACGCCAAACAATTTTCATGCATTTGAATTTGATGAGGAATAATTGGCGGACTTCCCATAAAAGCCGCATTTCCAATACTTGGTTTTGGAAAATCGCTTGAATTAAATTCTTTGAAAACTCCAGTTGTATTTTGCGTAACATGACACTGCCTGCAATTTACCATTTCAGGATGTGGAACAACAGGCGTATAGGCTTTAAACTTTGGGACAAACCCTCCATTTTGGTGACATTTCAAACAATTTTTGTCGCCCATATTTAATTCATCAACAACCGGATGCGGAATACTTGGCGGCGCACCGTGAAATGCCCTATTTTCATAATATGTTTCCAAACTCCTTCCGCCCTTAAAGTTTTTATCCATAGTGGCATAATCATTTGCAAAACCCGCTCTTTCAAACACCCCCATTTCTGAAGGAATCAAAAACTTTCCGGTTTCAACAGGAAGGTAAACATACGCTTCTTCCTTTTCGGCATAGTAACTTTTAGACCAGATAAATATGGAAGCCAGAGCTAACAAAACAAAAGTTCCAATTAAAAAAAATCTTCTCATAATTTGGCGCTTTTTTAAACTTTTTCAATTTTAACAGCACACTTTTTATAATCTGGCTCTTTCGAAATTGGGCAAAAAGCATCTAGCGTAACATCATTAATCAACATATTTTCATCAAAAAACGGCACAAAAACCTGCCCTTTAGTCGGTAAACCGCGTTCATTAATTGAAGCCGGCAAAGTACAGGAACCTCTTCGGGAAATTACTTTTACCTTTTCACCATTTCTAATTCCATATTTTTTGGCATCTTCCGGGTGCAATTCTATGTAAGAATGCGGCATTGCTTTATGAAGCACGGGGATTCTTCGAGTCATAGAACCTGTATGCCAATGTTCAATTACTCGGCCCGTATTTAACCAAAATGGGTATTCTTGATCAGGAGATTCAGCAGCTGGTTCAAAAGGACGCTGCCAAATAACTGCTTTTCCGTCTGGTTTTCCATAGAAGTGAAAATCTTTTCCATTATTGCAGGCGGGATCATATTTTGCATTAAATCGCCATTGGGTTGATTTTCCTTTAACATAAGGCCAAATTACACCCGATTCTTTTTTCAGCACTTCTATAGGAGCCATTCCATGTTTAGCTCCTTCGTGAAATTGACGGTACTCGTTATATATTTCTTCAACATGATTTTCTTTTGAGTATGGAAACAATTTCCCATATCCCATACGCTTAGCCACTTCAATGAACATCCAAGCATCGGGCATGGTATCGCCCGGACCTTCCACCATTTTGTTCCAATGCTGGGTTCTTCGTTCTGAATTTCCGTACAAACCACCTTTTTCAATATGCCAACAAGCAGGTAAAATTACATCTGCAACATCAGAAGTTGGCGTGGGAAATACATCGGAAACAACCACAAAACAAGATTTTTTTTCCATTGCCGGACGATAGCGACCTGTTTTTGGCAAAGACACAAGCGGATTTGTGGCCTGAATCCATATAAATTTTATCTCCCCTCGGTCCACAGCCCTAAACATTTCGGTCGCGTGATAAGTTGGTTTTGCCGGTATGTTTTCATAGGGCACTTTCCAAATTTTCGCTGCCAATTTTCTGTCTTTTTCTTCGGTAACTACGCCTTTTGGCAATTTATGGGTAAAAGTACCTACCTCACGTGCAGTACCGCAAGCGGATGGCTGACCTGTTAATGAAAACGGTCCATTTCCAGGCATTGATATTTTACCTGTTAATAAATGAATATTGTAAACTAAGTTATTTATCCATGTGCCACGGGTATGTTGGTTCATTCCCATACACCAATACGACACCACTTTTTTGTTTGGATCACCATAAATAGCGGCTAAATACTTTATGTCTTTTACAGACACTTTAGAATATTTGGCAACTTTTTCAGGGGAATAATCTTTTAAAAATATTTTATACGCCTCAAAATCAATTTTTTGAGACTCATCTTTAAACTTAAATTTGTCTTCAACACCATAGCCAATTTTGGTTTTTCCTTTGCTGAAATTACAATACTTTTCAACAAACGATTTATTTACCCAGCCATTATTTATAATTTCATAACAAATCGCATTTGCAACTGCCAAATCAGTTTGGGGTTCAAATAAAATAGATTTGTTTGATGCCATGCTGGAGCGGGTTGTTCTGGTGGCAAAATCTATAATTTTTGCCCCTCTTTTATTTTTTTGCTCTAACATTCTGGAAAATAATACAGGATGCATTTCTGCCATATTATTTCCCCAGGTGATAAAATAATCGGCATGGTCAATATCTTCATAGCAACCCATTGGTTCATCTGCCCCAAAAGTTGTTAAAAATCCGGTAACAGCACTCGCCATACATAAACGCGCGTTGCAATCCAAATTATTGGTTCCAATGGCGCCTTTCATTAATTTAGAAGCTACATATCCTTCAGGAATTGTAGATTGCCCAGAGGTGTACATTGCCACAGAATCCTTTCCATGTTTCTCAATGGTTTGTTTCATTTTTTTGGCAACAATATCCAAGGCTTCATTAATTGGTGTTTTAACATAACTGCCGTTCTTTTTAACCAACGCATGAGTTAGCCTGTCTTTTGCCTGGATGCACATGGTTTGGTGATAACCTTTTACACAAAGTAGCCCCTTATTTACTTCTGAATTCGGATCTCCTTTAACTGCTACAGCTTTTCCGTTTTCCACGCCCACCTGTATTCCGCATCCTACGCCACAAAATCGGCAAGGACCCTTTTTCCAATCTAAATTTCCTCCCTTAGGTAAATTTTCCAGTTGTTCAGTAGCAAAAATAATTCCCGGAAACATTGCTGCTGCCGCTGTCATCGCTGCTGCCGCTGCCATTTTTTTTATAAAGGATCTACGGTCTATATTTTTTTGTATCATAGTAATATTTATTTAGCGTCAAAGCCTGAAACTAATGACAAGTGTTTCAATCCTTGAATTTCTAATAGTTGGTTATATAAATTGTGGTCTATTTCTTCTGTAGCTGTATCTGTCACTAAAACTACGACATCATGGTTTTGCGATGGAATCACTTCACAATTCTCTAATTTATGAAGTTCTTTAAGTAAAATCTCTTGTTTTCCTTCTTCAAAATGAAGGATATAACTTTTTATTGGCATTTTAGATGTGTAACATTTATGGCAAAAATATATAATAAAATTTTCAGAAAGATGATATTTATCATGCTAAATTTTTTTTGAAGCAATTTGGAACAACTCTAAATAAGGATAATTAGATGATTTTATCTTTTATTTTCCAAAGGGTTGTATTTTACAGCGCTTTAAACTTAAAAAAAACCGCTTTAAAAGTCATTTTTTGAATCACTTTTAAAGCAGTTAAAATACCTAAAAAATTTGACTTTATTTAACCAATGATCCTTCCATTATGGCTTCAACAATCTCCGGATTTAACAAGGTGGTGATATCGCCCATATTAGAGGTTTCATTTTCGGCAATTTTACGCAAAATACGTCTCATAATTTTACCTGATCTTGTTTTTGGCAATCCCGGCACAAATTGAATTTTATCCAATTTTGCGATAGGCCCAATGGTACGGCTAATTAATTCATTAATTTCATGACGCAATGCATCCTGATTTTCAGGAATTTCATATACAATTACATAGGCATACAAAGCATTTCCTTTAATGTTATGTGGGAAGCCGACAATGGCAGATTCCACCACATTGTTGTGCTCATTAATGATATTTTCAATTGGCGCAGTTCCTAAATTATGTCCGGAAACAATCACCACATCATCTACCCTTCCGGTAATTCTGTAATTTCCTTCCAAATCCCTAAAAGCACCATCGCCCGTAAAATATTTTCCGGGGAATGCCGTGAAATAAGTTTCCTTATAGCGCTTATGATCTCCATAAATGGTTCGTGCCATAGATGGCCAAGGATATTTAAGGCACAACCTTCCTTCGGATGGATTTGTATTCAACTCATTTCCAAGCTCATCAACCAAGCAAGGCTGCACGCCCGGCATTGGTCTGGTTGCAAACGTTGGTTTTGTAGGCGTTACGCCTGCCAATGGTGAAATCATAATACTGCCTGTTTCGGTTTGCCACCAGGTATCCACAATAGGCGATCTTCGTTTTCCGATTTTTTCATCGTACCAGTGCCAGGCCTCCTCATTGATTGGTTCACCAACGGTACCCAAAACTTTTATGGAACTTAAATCATTTTTTTGAGTCATTTCATTTCCTTGTGCTGCCAATGCCCTGATGGCGGTTGGCGCAGTATAGAATTGGTTCACTTTATGTTTCTCAACAATTTGCCAAAACCGGCTATAATCCGGGTATGAAGGAATTCCTTCAAACATTAAGGTAGTTGCGCCAACTGCTAAAGGACCATACACAATATAGGAGTGACCCGTAATCCAACCAATATCAGCTGTACAGAAATACACATCGCCATGTTCATACTGAAAAACATTCTTAAAACTATGGGCTGTTTGCACCATATAACCAGCGCAGGTATGTACCATTCCTTTCGGTTTTCCTGTTGAACCGGAAGTGTATAATATAAACAACATATCTTCGGCATCCATAACTTCAGCCGGACAAATGGCATCTACTTTTTCCAGTTCTTTATGCCACCATAAATCGCGGCCTTCTTTCATGGTCACTTTACCATTCACCCTATTTAAGACAATAGATGTTTCAATGGTTGGACAAGTTTCCAGCGCTTCATCAACTATAACTTTAAAATCAACCGCTTTATTTCCTCTAAAAACGCCATCTGATGTTAATATTATTTTACATTCCGCATCGTTAATTCTTGTGGAAAGCGCCACAGAAGAGAATCCGGCAAATACCACTGAATGTACGGCGCCTATTCTGGCACAAGACAAAACAGCAACAGCCAATTCAGGCACCATTGGCATATAAATACAAACCTTGTCGCCCTTAACCACTCCGTTGTTTTTAAGCACGTTGGCAAATTTGCAGACTTCTGCATGCAATTCGTTATAAGTTAATATTCTGTTTGCTTCATTTGGATCGTTTGCCTCCCAAATAATGGCAACATCATCTCCTCTTTTTTCTAAATGACGATCCAGACAGTTTTCCGTAATATTTAATTTAGCGCCTTTAAACCATTCAAATTTTGGCGTATCCCAATTGTATTCAACAACTTGATCCCATTTTTTGCGCCAGGTAAAAGTATCCGCAATTTGAGCCCAATAACCTTCGGGATCATTTACGCTGTGTTGGTAAGATTTGTAATATTTTATAAATGAATCTATGCGTAAATCAGCCAGCGTTTGTTTTTCTTCTTCTGTGGCATATGCATACACCCCTATTTTATGAAGTTTAAATTCATGGACTATTTCTTCAATAATTTCCGGATCATCAATGGTTGAAGGAATGGTATAATCAACACCATCAGCCATATTTCTCAATAATTTACGAAGAATTTTTCCTGAACGCGTTTTTGGCAAACGCTTTACGATCAACACTCTTTTTAATGAAGCAACCGGTCCAATAATATTTCTGACTTCCTGCACAATGTTAAATTCCAATTCAAAACTTGAAATATAATCACCCGATTTTAACACCACCAAAGCCAATGGAACCTGTCCTTTTAAAGCATCTTCAATTCCAAATACGGCACATTCGGCAACTGACTTATTTGAAGAAACGATTTCCTCCATTTCAGCAGTTGACAATCGGTGACCTGCAACATTGATTACATCATCTACCCTGCCTGTTATGAAAACATAACCATCTTCATCAACATAACCGCCATCACCGGAAAAATAATAGCCGTCAAATCGTTTTAAATAACCTTCAATAAATCGCTCTGTATTTCCCCAAATATTAAGCATATTTCCGGGAGGCAAAGGCAATTTTATGGCAACCAGTCCTTCTTCGTTGGCGCCAACTTGCTTTCCATCATTATTTAAAATTTGAAGGTTGTAACCGCCAACTGGTTTTGTGGCTGAACCTGGTTTTACTGGAAAAGCTTCCAATCCCATCATATTTGATACCATTGGCCAACCAGATTCTGTTTGCCACCAATGATCGATTACAGGGATTTTTAACTGGTCTTCCAACCAATGCAAGGTTGCGGCATCACAACGTTCACCAGCCAAAAATTGGTATTTCAAGCAACTTAAATCGTACATTTTTAACAATTCGCCATCGGGATCTTCTTTTTTAATCGCCCTGATTGCCGTTGGCGCTGTAAACATCACCTTTACGTTATTTTCGCTGATAATTCTCCAAAAAGTACTGGCATCTGGCGTTTTTACCGGTTTACCTTCAAAAATAATGGTGGTATTTCTGTTGATAAGCGGCGCATAAACGATGTAACTATGACCAACAACCCAACCAACATCTGATGCTGCCCAAAAAGTATCGCCTTCTTCAACACCATAAATATATTTCATCGAATATTTCAACGCAGTGGCGTAACCTCCTGTGTCGCGTAAAATACCTTTTGGTTTTCCTGTAGTTCCTGAGGTGTATAAAATATAAAGCGGATCATTAGAATCCATTTCAACACAATCAACAGGTTCAGAAGCTTTTACCAGCTTTTTATAACTTACATAGCGTTCTGTTTTAGGATTTACCGCACCCAAATTACGCTGATAAACAATAACTTTCTCGACTTTATGCGTTGCTTTTTGCACTGCTTCATCCACCAAAGGTTTGTAGGCAATCAAACGGTCAACTTCCATTCCAGAAGTGGCGGTAATAATCACTTTTGGTTTACAGTCGTCAATTCTAATCGCCAGCTCGTGAGGTGCAAATCCGCCAAAAACAACGGAATGTATGGCGCCAATACGCGCGCAGGCCAACATACTGAATGCCGCATGCGGAATCATTGGCATATAAATAATAACTGTATCTCCTTTTTTAACACCCAAATCACGAAGTCCGCCCGCCAAACGGGAAACCTGTCTTTTTACTTCGTTATAAGAATAATTAACGCGTTGTTGCGTTACCGGAGAATCGTAAACGATGGCGGTTTGCTCTCCGAAACCGGCATCAACGTGTTTGTCAACCGCCAGATAACAAATATTTAATTTTCCGTCGGCAAACCAACGGTCAAACCCATTTTCATCTTTAGATAATATGTTTGTTGGCTTTTTATACCACTTAATATTATTGGCTTGTTCTCCCCAAAACGCTTCTGGGTTTTCAATACTGTCCTTGTAATGTTTTTGATAGCTCATAATTATTTGTTTTTTTTGTTAAAAAATCCAAACCAAACTGGATTTAAAAATTTTATTTTAATTAATGCCCACAGCACAAATAAGGTAAATAGTCCCATAATAAGTGAGCTGAAAGCACCAATTTTAAATATTGATTCAATATAAATTCTGGCAAATATGGTAATGATTACATAAATGGTGATCACAATATCTGAAGTTCTATTTCCCAATGTATAGTTCATTTTTTTGTTTATTTTTTATTTAAAAGCTCTTTCACTTCTTTCACCAAATTTTTTATGGCGAAAGGCTTTGATATATACTTATCTGCACCCAATTGCAACCCTAATTCTATATCTGACAGCTTATTTTTCGCCGAAAGAAATATGACTTTAATTTTGCTTAGCGTTTCACTGTTTTTTAAATAATTAAGCACCTGATAGCCATCCACATTCGGCATCATAATATCCAATAATATAATATCCGGAATGGTATTTTCCACAATTTCAATCGCTTCCTCCCCGTCACGGGCAATGTACACCAGAAAATTTTCTTTTTTAAATATATATTCCAATGACATTACAATGTTTGGTTCATCATCAACTATAAGTATCTTTTTCATCTGTTTAAATTTTATTTTTTAGCGGTAACAGATGCTGTTCGCTATTAATCATTCCTTTTTGTATCAAAATTTGTCTTGCTCGTTTCATCATCTTAATTTCTGTTTAGGGGTAAGGTAAAAGTCAATCGCGCACCTTGAGGAATATTGTTTTCTGCCCAAATTTTGCCATTGTGACTTTCTATAATTTGTCTGCTTATTGCCAAACCAAGACCACTTCCTATTGGTTTTATAAGGGTTTGATTTTTAGATTGATAAAACTTGTTAAAAATGGATACTAATTCATCATTTTCAATTCCCTTTCCATTGTCTTCAACCGTTATTTCCACTTTATTTTGATTAATGTATGTAGAAATTTTAACTAAACCATTTTTTTCGTTTGAAAATTTAAAGGCATTTGACAGCAAATTAACGATTACCTGCTGAATCCTGTCTTCATCATAAACTACTGTCGCATCATTAATTTCACTCAAATTTATTTTAATTCCTTTATTGACGGCCAATTGCCTAAATGGATCAATCGATTTTAAGATGGTGTCTTTAATCGAATTCTCATTCAAATCCAATTTTTCTTTCCCAGTGGCCAGTTTCTCCAAATCTAAAATGTTATTGATCAACCTACTCACTCTTTCGCTTTCACTTACAATGCTGGTTAAAAATTTATTTTTTGTGTCATTATCAATGTCATCATCAGCCAATAAAATTTCCGAAAGCGCTCTTATTGAGGTAATTGGCGTTTTAAGTTCATGTGCCACTGTGTCTAAAAACTCATCTTTTTGCTTGTCGCGCTCTTTTAATTCTTTATTGGATTCTTTTGCTTTTTGGGTTTCATCCAAAATATTCAACACTTCCGTTAAACTTATTTCTTCTTCTTTTACTACGGAAGCAATTAAAATTCTTGCTGAAGCGCTTCCGATGCTTCCCGTTAACAATTTTTCAGAAAAATTCACCAAACGGGCATCTGCAACTTGCGTTTTTTTATCGATGTCGTATTTCATATAAAACAAATTCAGGGCTCTTTCTGTCCTTCTTTCACCCAAAAATCGTGTTAAAACATTCTTAATGTCACGCACATAAGCCTCACCTTTCCATACATAAGCGCCTTCTTGCAAAGAAGCATATTTGGTGCTGTCAACAAACATTTCGGCAAAATTTCGTTCTCGGTAACTTCCCAATTTACTTACTGAAACCAATGAATATATGAAGGCATTAAAAAGAAGGCTCCAAAAAAATGCGTGGGTTACAGGTTCAAATATTTGCAAACCAAACAACTCATAAGGTTTTAAAATATGGATACCGAATAATCCTTCGTCCACAAAAGAAGTCACTATTGATTGTGAATCAATAATGAGTGGAATTAATAACGTATAACCCGTAATTACAAAACCTGTAAAAATGCCATATTTAGCACCTTTTGAAGAACCTCTTCGCCAAAACAAACCTCCAAAAAATGCCGGAGCCAATTGGGCGATTACCACAAATGAAATGAGTCCGATGGAGACCAACGGCCTATCCAACGTAAAACTTTTATAGAAAAAATAAGCGATGATAATCAACAAAAAAATTGAGATGCGTCGAATATTTTTAATTGATTCCGTATTTTCTGCCGATTCTGATTTGCTAAATCTTCTTAAGAAGCCATAAGGAATAATTAAATTGTTACTAAGCATAGTTGCCAATGCCAGTGATGAAATAACCACCATAGAGATTGCTGCCGAAAATCCGCCCAAAAAGACCAATAAGGCCAAAAATTCATTGTTATTTTGAAGTGGCAACAACAACGTAAATAAATCGGCATCAACCTGTTGATTTTGAAATATGATGTTTCCTCCCCAGGCAATAAATATGACAAAAACATTAAAAAGCAGTAAATACAATGGAAACAGCCAAATTACTTTCTTCAAATATTTTTCGCGCTCATTTTCAATCACGGTCACCTGAAACTGTCTTGGCAATAACATAATGGCAATCATTGACAGTAAACTTAGTAAAAACCAGTTAAATCCGCCGTTTAAACCATCAATGGTCTGTTGGGCTTCAAAATTTGGCAATACCGAAGCTTTATTGTAAATATCGGCCGGACCGTTAAACAAATAAAAGGTTACATATATGCCTATCACCAGAAAAAACACCAGTTTAATAACAGATTCCAAGGCTATTGCAGTAATAATTCCTTTGTGGCGTTCAGAGGCATCCGTATGCTGGGTACCAAAAAATGCGGCAAAAATTGCCAACAATATCGCAATATAAAATGTGGTGTCATCCAAAATGGAAACTGCGGTAATATGATGATTGGTAATGACATTAAAAGTCTCAGAAATTGCTTTTAACTGCAATGATATATAAGGCACAATCGCAAAAATGCAAATTAAAGTCACTAAAGCACCCAAAAAACGGTCGTTTCCGTAGCGCAGTGAAATGAAATCGGCCAAGGTAGAAATTTTGTTTCCTTTAGAAATCCTGATTATTTTACGCATTAAAATTACCCAAGTTGGGATAATAATAATGGGGCCTAAATAAATGGTTAAAAATTTTAATCCTGAAGTTGCCGCCAAACCAACACTGCCATAATAAGTCCAGGCAGTACAGTAAACAGCCAATGAAAGTGTATAAATATATGGATTGTTAACCCACCTGCTTTTTGAATTTTTTTCAGCCCAATATGCCACATAAAAAATGACGGCCAAATAAACCAAAATAATCAATATCACCAAAAAGCTACTCATAATACTTTTTTAAGATGAAATATGAAACAACAATACTTGCAATCCAAACAAAGAATATATAAAAATAAAGTACGGGAAAACCAATAAAAGTATCGCTAATATTGAAAATCAACAATATTGGCACATTGAACAAACACAATAACAATATTGACAATACAATTAACTTTTGTTGGTGTCTTTTTTTCATTGTTTGTAATCTTGGTTTTAAATATAATAAAAACAGCACTAAAAATAAATAGTGCTGTTTTATTATTATACTTTTAACTAATGAGTAGCTTGTGCAGCTTCTACACCTTTAGGTATTCTGATATGTTCAACAATTTCTTGAACATGCTCAGGTGGCGCAGGTGTTAATCTGGAAACAATTACTGAAAATATAAAGTTCACAGCCATTGCTATAGTACCAAATCCTTCCGGAGAAATCCCTCCATTTCCGAAATTAAACCACCAGTCGGCTTTTAAACCGGCCACTGCTACTTTTCCGCCGTCAAAAATTCCGAATTTGAATTTTAACATATAGAATAACATTAAAGAGATACCGATAATCATACCTGTTATGGCGCCTTCTTTGTTCATCCGTTTGTCAAAAATTCCGAGTAAAATTGCCGGGAAGAAGGATGCTGCTGCCAAACCAAAGGCGAGTGCCACAACTGCAGCGACAAATCCTGGAGGATGAATTCCAAAATAACCAGCTATAACAACAGCTACACCAGCACTTATACGTGCAGCTAACAATTCTCCTTTTTCCGAAATCTCCGGATTGATTAATTTTTTAATTAAATCGTGTGATATTGATGAAGCAATTACCAACAACAAACCTGCAGCTGTTGAAAGCGCTGCCGCCAATCCACCGGCGCCAACCAAAGCAACAACCCAGTTAGGCAGATTGGCAATTTCAGGATTGGCAAGTACCATAATATCATTGTCGATAGTTAATTCGTTGACTGCTTTATCGGCAACATATTGCACTACTCCATCCGCATTTTTATCATCAAATTTCAGCAAGCCCGTTTTTTCCCAGTTGCCAAACCATTGTGGCAATTCTTCATATTTTGCATTGCTCACCGTTTCAATCAATTTGGTTCTCGCAAAAACCGCCACTGCAGGTACGGTTGTATATAAAATTGAAATAAACAATAAAGCCCAACCTGCAGAAATACGAGCATCTTTAACTTTAGGCACCGTAAAGAAACGTACAATAACGTGCGGCAATCCTGCTGTACCAACCATTAAGGCGAAAGTAATTGCAAATACATCAATCATCGATTTACTGCCCGAAGTATATTCATGGAAACCAAGTTCGGTTGATAAACCATCCAATTTATCCAATAAATAGATGCCGTCTTCACCGGCACTTCCAAATCCTAATTGAGGAATTGGGTTTCCTGTCATTTGAAACGAAATAAAAATTGCAGGTACCATAAACGCAAAAATCAACACACAATATTGTGCCACCTGCGTATACGTAATCCCTTTCATTCCGCCCAAAACTGCGTAAAAGAAAACGATTGCCATACCAATATAAACGCCTGTGTTAATGTCCACTTCCAAGTATCTTGAAAATACAATTCCTACACCCCGCATTTGTCCGGCCACATAAGTAAACGAAACGATTAATGCACAAATTACGGCAACAACACGGGCAGTGCTTGAGTAATATCTGTCCCCTATAAAATCAGGTACCGTAAATTTTCCGAATTTTCTTAAGTAAGGTGCCAGCAAAAGTGCCAAAAGCACATATCCGCCTGTCCATCCCATGATATAAACAGACCCATCATATCCTGTAAAAGAAACGATACCTGCCAAAGAGATAAATGATGCTGCCGACATCCAGTCGGCTGCGGTTGCCATACCATTAAGTACTGGATGCACACCGCCACCCGCTACGTAAAATTCTTTTGAAGTTCCTGCTCTGGCCCAAATTGCAATTCCTATATAAAGCGCAAATGAAAGTCCTACAAGTATCCAAGTCCATGCTAATATTCCCATGATTTAATATTTTTTTTAAGTTTATAATTATTCGTGAACGCCATATTTTTTATCCAAGGTATTCATCAATTTTACATAGACGAATATTAGGATAACAAATACATACATTGACCCTTGTTGCGCAAACCAGAAGCCCAGTTTAAAACCGGCAAATTTGATGGTGTTTAACTGATCCACTAAAAAGATTCCGAACACGTAGGAAACCAAAAACCAGATACTTAGCAAGATTGCCAAATAGGTTAGATTTTCTTTCCAATATGCTTTCATGTTTTCTTTTGACATAATTGTATAATTTAAATGAATTTAATTAAAATGCGTAAACTACCGCTACTAAACCTCTAACGTTATCAACAGAATCAATACCAGTAGTATCAATATCTTTTCCATTGGAAGCCAATGCCCCATATTGTGCAGAAGTATATTCTACTTCAAGGCCAATTTTCATTTTTCCCGATTTCCATCCTATTCTAGGCGCTACTCTAAATGCATGATCCATCGTTGGTGCCAATCCATATATTGTACCACTAACAGCATCTTTAAAACCGTCATTATTGGTATATCCAGAGAAAATACCCCATTCAATATTGTCTTTTCCTCCACTTAATTCTCCCCAAATTGATAAAGTTTTATTGTAGGTATACCCACCTGAAGTATCTTCAGCCATACCACCGATTGATAACAAATCGGTCATGTTTTCTCCATAAATACCCTCTAATTTAAAAGTGGCGCTTCCTAACTTGGCTTTCATATAGCCAATAAAAGCCGTATTGGTAATGTTATCCGTTCCTAAAACTGGTCTGAGGGTTTTTAAATTAGCGCCAAAACCTCCTAAAAACTCTTTACCTCCAAATTGAAGTTGGGCATGTAACTGAGGCATTCCTGCATCACGCACATATTTAGAAGTAGTTCCTGCCGGACCTCTGGACGCAAAGTCTCGTTCAGAAAACATAACTCCAGTAAACCTAACATTTCCTTTTGTTGAAATTCTAAACTGGGGATTTCTTGAAAAAGGTTGAAAAGGAACTCCTGTATTAAAAGAGTACGTTCCAGGAAAAACATCCGTCACAAACATCGGATGCCAATATTGCCCCATAATAATGTCAATCTTGTCATTTGACAATTTCACAAAAGCATGGCGCAAACGAAATCCATTAATGTCGGAATCTGAATGTCCAAAAAAGGCACCTTCAATAACTCCTGAAGTTTTCATCCCAAAAAAATCAGGTCCTGTAATTTTACCTGTTAACCTAGTTTGAACTGCCAAAATGTTAAAATTAGCCTGAGCATTCAAGTCCTCTGTAGTATCATCGATACCATCATTGTTCTTATCATGATCTTCCGCTGCCGGAAACAAAAGAAAGTGACCCTCCCGAGCTGTTACCGTCTGACGGGAATCAAACATGTAATCAACTTTAACAAAGCCACCCCAAGTTATTCCGAATTTCTGGTCGCCATCCGTAGACTGACCATGACTGTAGTAAGTCAATCCTAGGAAAAGAATTAACAATACTGAAAGCTTTTTTTTCATAAAAATAAATTTGGTTAATTAATTATGTTTTTTGCTAAACCATTAATTTTAGCCATTACAATATGAAAAGAAAAATGCGGGCAATAAAATTTAATATAGATACTTGTAAATTAATATAGTTAACCTTTAAACCGTTCCCAGCGAATCAACATAAATTTATCGCCAAGTTCAGTGACAATAACTCCTGCACCGATTAAATTTTTATTGTTTGAAAAGTATTTTGCGAGTTCAACAGCATTTAAAATCTTATACGTGGAATGATATTCAAAGCTATACGGACGCTTAACATTGTATTTTTTGACCCAATTTATGATACTAACGTGTGAAATCCCTAAAATGCGTTCAATCTCCCGATAGCTCAAACCCTCCAAATATAACTGCAAAGCTTTATTCACATAATAAGAGTCTATTTGCTTACCAACTTTATTTACAGTGAAATAATAATCGCATTTTTTGCATTTATAGCGCTGTCTGTCTTTAATTACACCACTTTTAACATACGTATCGGAATTGCAGTTTGGACAACAGGTAATTTTCATATATATATTATTTTTGCATAAATATACTTTATTAGCAGATTAAATCAAATTATTTTAATCCTTTTTGCATCAACTTCCCAACACAGCCTTTATTTTATTGGATATTCATTAAAATAACCAAGCATTCACTAAATTAAACACAATTCATTGAAAAATTAATTTTTAAAACACTATATTAAAAAAACTCTTTAAGAATAATCGCAATGCTTAATGTGAAGTTTCATTGCTTTTTATATTGAAAAGTTTAAAAAATTTGATTTAAAATACATTTTTAAAAACAAAGAACAAAAATAATCATTATTAAATTATGAGTTTTTTAACCTAATAATTATATATTTCATTATTTTTAAAGTTCTACATCTTTTTACGGCTTTATTACAACGTTTTCGTAATTATTTTATACTAAACACGAACTTTGTCTTATTTTTGTAAAAATACATCAAACAAAATAAATGGAGAAACAGGGATTATATTTACCGGAATTTGAAAGAGATAATTGTGGCGCAGGATTTATCTGTAATTTAAAAGGCGAGAAATCGAACAAAATAATTCATGATGCTTTAGAAATCCTCATTAAGCTTGAACACCGTGGCGCGGTGAGTTCCGATGGTAAAACAGGTGATGGCGCTGGAATATTAATTGATATTCCTCATGAATTCTTTGCAAAAAACACAACGTTTAGCTTGCCTAAACCAAAAGAATATGCCGTTGGTATGGTTTTTTTATCCCAAAATGAAAATCAGCGGAATTTTTTTAAAAATTGCCTGGAAACAGAAATAAAAAACCAAGGATTGGCGGTTTTGGGCTGGCGAAAAGTTCCTGTTAACAAAACGCATCTTGGAAATATCGCGGCCAAAAATGAACCGGCCATTGAGCAAATATTTATTGGAAAAAATAGATTGCCCTTGACAGAAAATCAGTTCAATGCAAAATTGTTTGCCGCGCGTAAAATTGCGGAACATGCGGTTGAAAACTCTAAACTATCTGACAGAAAAAAATTCTATCTGCCAAGTTTATCAACTACCACACTTATATATAAAGGACTTTTAATTCCTGAGGACATCAGAAATTATTACACCGACTTATCAAATCCTGATTTGGTGACTCGTTTGGCTTTGGTGCATCAGCGATTTTCCACCAACACTTTTCCTTCCTGGGATTTGGCGCAGCCCTTCAGGTATATGTGCCACAACGGTGAAATAAATACGCTTCGCGGTAACATCAACAGGATGAAAGCGCGAGAAGAGTTGATGAAAAGTCCGATTTTTGGCGATGACATCAAAAAATTATTTCCCATTATTTTAGACGGAAAATCAGATTCTGCCTGTATGGATATGGCGGTGGAATTGTTGCTGATGACCGACCGTTCATTGCCCGAAGTGATGATGATGATGGTGCCTGAAGCCTGGGAAAAAGCCCCGGCAATGAGCGATGCGAAAAAAGCGTTTTACGAATACAATTCCTGTATTATGGAGCCTTGGGACGGCCCTGCATCCATACCTTTTACCGACGGAAATTATATTGGTGCCTTATTGGACCGAAACGGATTGCGGCCTTCACGATACACCGTAACAAAAGACGGAAACGTGGTGATGTCTTCTGAAACTGGCGTTTTAGACATCAAGCCAGAAAACGTGGTGCACCACGGAAGATTGGAGCCGGGAAAAATGTTTTTGGTGGATATGAATGCCGGCAGAATTATCAATGATGAAGAGATAAAACAAAAAATAGTTTCTGAAAAACCTTACAGAAAATGGCTCAATAAAAATTTATTGCTATTGGCCGATATTCCGTATACCGGCAACAAAACACCAAAAGAAGAAATAAGTTTGGTGGCGCGACAGAAAATTTTCGGCTATACGCTTGAAGAAATAGATACCATTATTACCCCAATGGCAACAGGCGGGAAAGAAGCCATTGGCTCTATGGGAAATGATACGCCTTTGGCTGTTTTGTCTGATGAGCCACAATTGTTGTTCAATTATTTTAAACAACTTTTTGCCCAAGTTACCAATCCGCCATTGGACGGTATTCGGGAAGAAATTGTCACCGATTTTAGTTTGGCTATTGGCGGCGACAGAAATATTTTTGACATTTCAGACCAACAATGCAATAAATTAAAAATTCAAAATCCAGTAATCTCAAATGCGGATATTGATAAATTAAAAAGCATTGACCATCCAGATTTTAAATCCGTTTCAATATCAACACTTTACGACATCACAAAAGGGTTAAATGGCATTGAAGCCGCGTTGAAAGATATGGTGAAACAAGCTTACAAAGCGGTTTCAGAAGGATGTAATATCATTATTTTATCGGACAGAAATGTGAATGAGCATTTCGCGCCAATACCTATATTATTAAGCTGCTCTTACGTTGGCGGCCAGTTAAGCAAAATGGGGCAACGTTCCAGTTTTGGCATTGTGATAGAATCAGCTGAACCGCGTGAACCGCATCATTTTGCCACATTGTTTGGTTATGGTGCAAGTGCCGTTAATCCGTATATGATTAACGAAATGCTTCGACAGCAAGTTAAAGAAGGTGATATTGTTGGGATTTCAGACGAAAAAGCGATTGAAAATTTCAATAAAGCCATTGCAACCGGTGTTTTGAAAATCATGAATAAAATTGGAATTTCCACATTGCATTCATACAGAGCCTCCCAAATTTTTGAAATATTGGGTTTAAACACCGCTTTTACCGAAGAATATTTTCCAAACACGCCTTCACGTATTGAAGGAATCGGTTTGTATGAAATAGAAAAAGAAATTTTCCTGCGTCACAGAAGCGTCTTTCCTCCTCTTGAAATTGCAGGAAACCTTCCTTTAAATATTGGTGGTGATTACCGTTGGAGAAGAAATGCAGAACGCCATATGTTCAATCCGACCACAGTTTCAAAATTGCAGCAGGCGGTGCGAACCAACAGTTATGAAAGCTATGAAGTTTACGCCAAAGACATTAATGAGCAAAGCGAAAAATTAATGACGCTGCGTGGCATGTTCGAATTTAACAATTTAGATCCGATTCCTCTGGAAGAAGTAGAACCTTGGACAGAAATTGTAAAACGTTTTAAAACCGGAGCAATGTCTTATGGATCTATCAGTCAGGAAGCCCACGAAAATTTAGCGATTGCGATGAATCGTATTGGCGGAAAAAGCAATTCTGGCGAAGGCGGAGAAAACAAAAACCGCTTCAGAAAAGATTTAAATGGCGACAGCCGAAATAGTGCCATTAAGCAAGTGGCATCGGGAAGATTTGGTGTTTCCACCAATTATTTAACCAATGCAAAAGAAATTCAAATTAAAATGGCACAAGGCGCAAAACCAGGAGAAGGTGGCCAGTTGCCAGCAGATAAAGTATTACCTTGGATTGCAGAGTGCAGAAGTTCAACACCTTATGTTGGATTAATTTCGCCACCGCCGCATCACGATATTTATTCCATCGAAGATTTGGCGCAACTGATTTTCGATTTAAAAAATGCCAACAGAGAAGCCAGAATCAATGTAAAACTCGTTTCGAAAGTGGGCGTTGGCACCATCGCCGCTGGTGTTGCAAAAGCCAAAGCCGATGTGATTTTAATTTCCGGCTATGATGGCGGTACGGGAGCATCACCATTAACTTCGCTTCGGCATGCAGGCTTGCCTTGGGAACTTGGCATTGCAGAAGCACAGCAAACTTTGGTGCTGAATAATTTAAGAAACAGGGTGGTTTTGGAATGTGACGGACAGTTAAAAACAGGTCGTGATGTTGCCATTGCGTGCCTGTTAGGCGCCGAAGAATTTGGTTTTGCCACAGCGCCTTTGGTAGCATCCGGCTGCATTATGATGCGAAAATGCCATTTAAATACTTGTCCGGTCGGCATTGCGACACAAGATCCGGAATTGCGTAAAAACTTTAAAGGAACACCGGAACACGTGATTAATTTCATGTACTTCGTTGCGAAAGAATTGCGTAAAATTATGGCATCATTGGGCTTTAGAACCATCAACGAAATGGTGGGTCAGAGCCAAAAAATAAATGTAAACAAGGCCATTGATCACGCCAAGGCAAAAGGAATTGATTTATCGCCAATTTTGCACAAACCAGAAACAAACAAGCCTTTATACAATACAGAATCCCAAAACCATGAATTGGAAAATGTACTGGATTTTGACATTCTCAGAATGGGGCATCCAGCGATTTACAGAAAAGAAAAAATGTTTTTGGAATTTCCGATAAAAAATACTGACAGAACCGTTGGCGCCATCGTCAGCAATGAATTGTCGAAAATATACGGTGACAATGGCTTGCCGGAAGATACGTTAAACTTGAAATTTAAAGGCTCGGCCGGACAAAGTTTTGGCGCATTTGCAACCAAAGGATTGACCATGCAGGTTGACGGAAACACGAACGATTATTTGGGCAAAAGCTTGTCAGGCGCAAAATTGATCATTAAAACACCCGATGAAGCCACTTTTGCTTCAGAAGAAAATATTATCGTAGGAAATGTATCGCTGTATGGCGCCACCAATGGCGAAGCGTACATCAACGGCATTGCAGGCGAACGTTTTTGCGTACGAAATTCGGGTGCTATTGCGGTTGTTGAAGGGGTTGGAGATCACGGATGTGAGTATATGACAGGCGGTAAAGTGGTGATATTGGGCAAAACAGGAAGAAATTTTGCTGCAGGAATGAGTGGCGGAATTGCCTATGTTTTTGATACAGACGGGAAATTCAGAAATGGATTGTGCAATATGGAAATGGTTGCTTTTGAAGAGATTTCTACAGAAGATCAAATCGAATTAAAACAATTGATAAAAAACCATTTTAAGTACACCAACAGCGATTTGGCTTATAGAATTTTAGATGATTGGGAAAATAGTTTATCCAATTTTGTAAAAGTGATGCCTACTGAATACAAAAAAGCATTGATAAGACTTGAAATGGAAAATAATATTAAAACAGCAACTGTTTAGTTATGGGAAAAGTTACCGGATTTAAAGAGTTTGAAAGACAAGACGAAGCGCATATTTCTGTAAAAGAAAGGGTTCAGCATTATAAAGAATTCACCGTTCCGTTAAAAACCAATGAAGTTGAAAAACAAGGTTCCCGCTGTATGGATTGCGGTATTCCTTTTTGCCACAGCGCTTGTCCGCTTGGAAATTTGATCCCCGATTTTAATGATATGGTTCATGAAAAGAAATGGGAAAAAGCATTGGAAATTTTACATTCCACCAATAATTTTCCTGAATTTACAGGAAGATTATGCCCTGCGCCCTGCGAACAAGCCTGTGTTTTAGGGATTGTAAAACCTGCGATAACCATCGAAAATTTAGAAAAAAATATTGTTGAAAAAGGATTTGAGAACGGATGGATTAAAGCACAGTCTCCAACAGTAAGAACTGGCAAAACAGTGGCGGTTGTAGGCTCCGGACCGGCAGGTTTGGCAGCTGCGCAACAGCTTAATCGTGCCGGGCATTTGGTAACCGTTTTTGAAAGGGATGATGCTTTGGGCGGTTTACTGCGCTACGGAATTCCGAATTTTAAATTGGAAAAAGGAATTATTGACAGGAGAATTGCCATATTAAAAGAAGAAGGCATTGAATTTAAAACAAACATAAATGTTGGGGTAAATTATCCTGTTGAAAAATTGGACGATTTTAATGCCGTTGTTTTGTGCGGCGGGGCAACGCTTAGCCGGGAATTACCGGTAAAAGGCGCTGAAATTAAAGGCGTGGTGCAAGCTATGACATTTTTAAAACAACAAAACAAACGAAATGCAGGAATCACAATAGAAGACGAAGAAATTTTCGCCACCGGTAAAAACGTCATTGTAATTGGCGGCGGTGATACCGGTTCCGATTGTATTGGTACTTCAAACCGTCAAGGCCCAAAAAGCGTGACCAACTTTGAAATTATGCCAAAACCGCCTGAAAAAAGAAGTGAAACCACACCTTGGCCATTTTGGCCTTTGAAACTCAAAACTTCAACTTCCCACGAAGAAGGCTGCGACAGAAACTGGCTCATTTCAACCAAAGAATTTATTGCAGATGAAAAAGGATATCTGAAAGCCTTAAAAACAGTAAATGTTGAATGGGTAATGAAACCTGGAGAAAGACCCGCTTTAAAAGAAATTGAAGGCACCGAAAAAATTTGGCCTTGCGAATTGGTGTTATTGGCAATGGGATTTACGGGTCCGGAAGCGACTTTAAGCGAGCAATTGGGACTTAAAACCGACTTTAGGAGTAATTATCAAGCGTCGGAAACTGAATTCCAAACAAATGTGCTGCATATTTTCACTGCCGGCGATATGCGCAGGGGACAATCCTTAATTGTTTGGGCTATTTCTGAAGGTAGGGAAGCTGCCAAAAAGGTGGACGAATATTTAATGGGTTACAGCAATCTGCCAACCAAAGGAAAAGGCGATTTAGTGGGCGTTTAAATTTCTTTAAGAAAATAGTTTACCTAAATAATCAGAATAAAATCACCTATTGCTTCGGCTTAGGTGATTTTTTTCGTAAATTTCAAGTCGATTTTACGATTTACGAATTACGATGTTGAATTTTGAACTTTAGGGTTTGGTCTTCTGACTTCGGTCTTTAATCAAACAACAATAAACATTTCAAATTAAATAAAAAATAATTACCCCTATGAAAAACAGAAAATTATTGATGATTCCCGGCCCAATTGAATTTGAACCAAAAGTATTGGCAGCATTGGGCGCGCCTACCACCAGCCACGTGGCACCAAATTTTATTGAATCGTTTGGAAATTGCATAGAATTGATGCGAAAAGTTTGGCTGACATCAACCGGACAGCCTTTTGTGGTAGCGGGAACCGGAACTTTTGCAATGGATATGGCGGCAGCCAATTTGATTGAACCAAACGACAATGTTTTGGTAATTTCAACGGGTTATTTTGGTGAACGCTTCGCAGAAATTTCAAAACGCTACGGTGCAAATGTCACTATTTTAGCTTCAGAAGCGGGAAATGTCGTTTCTTTAGATGACATAGAAAAAGCACTTTCTGCCAAAAAATATAAATTAATAACCATCACCCACGTTGACACCTCAACAGGTGTTTTGGTAAATCCAAAACCCATTGCCGAATTGGCCAAAAAATACAATGTGCTTTCAATTTTAGATGGTGTGTGTTCGGTTGCCGGCGAAGAAATACAGCAAGAAGTCTGGGGAATTGATGTGGTGCTGACTGCCTCGCAAAAAGCAATTGGCGTGCCTCCGGGTTTGGCTTTACTGGTCGTTTCACAAAAAGCAATGGAAATGTTTAAAAACAGAAAAACACCTGTGGGTAATTATTATGCCGATTTCAACAATTGGCTACCAATTATGCAGGCCTATGAAAACCGACAACCGTCCTATTTTGGAACGCCAGCCGTAAATCTGGTTGCTGCTTTAGAAGTAAGTTTGCAACAAATTGTTTCCGAAGGAATGGAAAAAAGATTTTTGCGACACCAAAAAATAGCATCCGCTTTTCGTGAAGCTATAATTGCATTGGGGTTGAAACTTTTACCTGTTCATAAAAACTTGTCGGCCAATACACTTACGGCCGTTTATTTTCCTGAAAATATTATAGGAAACACCTTTTTGGGCCATATTTCAAAGAACGACGTTATTTTGGCCGGCGGTTTATTGCCTTCACACAAAACATTGTATTTTAGGGTCGGACATATGGGGAGCGTAAACAACAACGATATTATTGCCGTAATTGCGGCCATTGAAAGCGCTTTGTACGCAAGTGAATTTCCTTTTGAAATGGGAATTGGTTTAAAAACCGCATTGAAAATTTTGAATAATTAACGGATTTTTAGAATAGAGAATAGCTCGAAAAGACTGTTTTAACCTTCGACTAAGCGCAGGGTGACAGATTTTGAATTTTGGATTTCATGTTATCATATAAACAATTACACGATTAAACAGTTAAACGATTAATCAATACACAAAAACGATTTCCTTAAAATTGCCTTAAAATCAACAACAACTGATTTTAATCATTATTTATTTTGGCAATCACACCTAATTTAGACGCTATATTTTAAATATACGCGTTTAATCTAAAAATAAAGTGATGAAAAAAATTGTATTCGTTTTAGTGATGGCACTTGCTGTAATTTCCTGTAAAACAGATGATAAAAAAGCCGAAGAAGCCAAAAAGACTGTTGAAACTGCTGAAATTCCGTTTTTAGCCTTGGGAGAATTTGATGCAAAAGCCGGGGAATTTGTAAATAAAGAAGTGAAAGTTCAGGGCATTGTTGACCACGTTTGCAAGCATAGCGGAAAAAAAATATTGTTGGTTTCCGATGAAGGTGATATTCATATTACTGCAGAAGAAAGATTTGATGCTGCTTTAACAGGAAGTGAAATTGCATTTAATGGCATTGTGGTTGAAGAAAGAATTGACGAATCGTATTGCCTTAAAATGGAAGAAGACAATATTAAAAGCCATTCTGAAGGCGCATCAAATGAAGAACAATTTGAAGCAAAAAAGAAACATATTCAATCCTACAGAGACCAAATGATAGCTGAAAATACCGATCATATATCATTGTATACACTAAAATATGTTTCTCATTCCGTAGTAGAATAATCTGTTTTTGTATATGAAAAATTTACGAAAATGGAGCAGAATACTTCATAGGGATATTGGCTTCTTTTTTATTGGCACCACCTTAATTTACGCTATTTCAGGTATCGCGCTAAATCACTTAAGCGACTGGAATCCGAATTATTCTGTTGAAAACAAGAATTTCACGACTGAAATCAATTTAGAAAACAACGCTTCTGTCAAGAACAATATTTTGTTATTGTTGGATGAAGTTGACAACAAAGAAAACTATAAACAGCACTACTACCCCAATGCCCAAAATTTAAAAATATTTTTAAAAGGTGGTTCTTCAATAATGGTTAATGTAAAAAACGGAACCGGAAGATCCGAATATTTGAAAAAACGGCTGGTTTTTTATGAAGCAAACTATTTGCACTACAACCCGAACAAAATTTGGATGTGGTTTTCGGATATATTTGCCGGCGCGCTGATTCTGTTTTCCATCACTTCCCTATTTATGATCAAAGGAAAAAAAGGCGTGATTGGTCGCGGCGGAATTTATTTGCTGCTGGGAATTATTATTCCAATCCTGTTTTTGGTGTATTATCTTTAAAAGAGTAGAGAAAATAGAATAGAGAATAGAGACAAAATTGATTTTTCTACCTAACAACTTTACAAAAACATTTCAACATATAACTATTAACCTTTTAACTTTTTATAAGAATTCAGCAGCATAAAATCGGTTAAAACCATTGCGGCCAATGCTTCAACGATTGGAACGGCGCG
>JAVVEF010000013.1:0-1916 GCA_032251275.1 Lutibacter sp. | reverse complement strand
CCAAGTTGGGCATGTAATTTATCAAAAATTGGTTCACCCCAACCCACCGGAACATTTTGGATCACACAGGTTACGGTTCCTCCTATTGTGTCGCCCTGTTTTTTAATTTCGTTGATGCGGGTAATCATCTTTTCGGCAGTTGCGGTATCCGGACAGCGGACATCGTTGCTTTCAATATTACTGAAATCGACTTCCTGATAGGGTTTTTCCATAAAAATATCGCCCACAGAAGAGGTAAAAGCATTGATTTTTATGGCGGAAATAACCTGTTTTGCAACAGCGCCACCCACAACCCAATTTGCAGTTTCACGGGCAGAAGTGCGTCCGCCGCCGCGATAATCGCGAACACCATATTTTTTATCATAGGTATAATCGGCATGGGAAGGACGATAGGCATCTTTTATGTGCGCATAGTCATTGGATCGCTGATTGGCATTTTTTATGATAAAGCCGATGGAAGCGCCCGTGGTTTTTCCTTCAAAAATTCCGGATAAAAATTGCACTTCGTCAGGTTCTTTTCGTTGGGTCACAATTTTGGACTGGCCAGGTTTTCTTCGATCCATGTCTTTTTGAACGGTTTCCAGATTCAATTCAATTCCGGCCGGACAGCCATCAATAATTCCGCCAATTGCTTCGCCGTGAGATTCCCCGAATGTTGTGAGTGTAAATATTTTTCCAAATGTATTTGCCATCGTGCTATTTTAAGTAACAAATGTAAAAAAAAGAATTTTAAGAAAAATTTATATTGGCTATTGAAATAAGCGGTGAACGCTAAAATTCACAACATTTGTTAATTTGAAAAATAATTGAATTTTGTTTTGATGTTAGGATATTGGATTGAAGGGTGAAGGTTAAATTAAAAATTGTGGTTCAATTTGCGCTAGGGATTGTAGCGGAAATACTTTTTTGAGGTTTTCGCCGAAAAAAAGATTGTAGCGAAAAGCCCGACCCGAAGGGAAGCGCCAAAAATAATTTAAAAAAACCAGAGTTTTATTGCCATAACGATCACCATCACAATCATAAATATTTTAACCAAATTATCACCTTTTTTGACGGACCAACGGCTGGCAAACCAACCGCCAACAGCGCTTCCTACGGCAAGAAGCAAGCCGTATTTCCAATTAATTTTGTCGTTGGCCAAAAAAATAGCGAGGGAAGCCACCGTAAAAACCAAGGTTACTGTTACCTTAATGGCATTGCTTTTAACCAAGGAAATATTGTTAACGGATGACAGCACCAACAGCATCATAAAACCAACGCCGGCTTGTATAAATCCGCCATAAATGCCCACAAAAAAGAACAGTAAAACACTGATCCATAAATGCTTTCCCGAAGTACGTTCCAATAAATTAAATTGCTTGTATTTATGGTTTAAAACCATATAAACCACTACCAACACCATCACAACAGCCAGAATTCTATTAAAAGTTTCGCCTTTGATGTCGACGGCAATTTGAGCGCCAATTAACGCACCAATTAATGCGGAAATACTGACATAAATACTAAACGGAAACGTGAGAATACCTTTGCTTTTAAAGCCTGCCGTGGTGGAAATGCTTTGAAACAAAATACCGATGCGGTTTGTGCCGTTTGCCACATTGGGAGGCAATCCCAAAAAAATTAGGATGGGCAAGGTTAATAAGGAGCCGCCGCCCGCAATGGTGTTTATAACGCCGGCAACAAAACCTATGACAATTAACAGGGCTATTTCTAAAATTGGGTTCATCTGATTATTTAAGTACTCAAATGTACTGAAATAATCCCTGAAAAATATCCTAAAAAAAACACTAAAAAGTTTCAGAAAAACAAAAAAGGGTTCTATATTTGCCCTCGCTAAAGGAGAAATGGCAGAGTGGTCGATTGCGGCAGTCTTGAAAACTGTTGAGGGTCACACCTCCGGGGGTTCGAATCCCTCT
>JAVVEF010000012.1:20863-38926 GCA_032251275.1 Lutibacter sp. | reverse complement strand
ATATATTACTTTTTTTTCTAAAATATTTTAAAAAATTATATCAAAATAAACTACAATTTAAACTTATTCTAAACCACTACTATTTACTTAATTGATTAGGTATTAACGTACAAAAACTATAGCTTTACGTTTTTATAAATTTTGATAAATCAATTTAAATTTCACAAACCCACCTATGAAAATTGGACTATTTGTACCTTGTTATGTCGATCAGTTTTACCCAAAAGTAGCCATTGCCACTTATGAATTATTGCAAAAATTAGGTTGTGATGTCAGTTTTCCTATGAAGCAAACCTGTTGCGGACAACCCATGGCAAACAGCGGTTATGAACATTTGAGCAAAGATTGTGATGCCAATTTTATCGCAAATTTTTCCGAATTTGATTATGTTATAAGTCCGTCAGGCAGTTGCACCTTGCACGTGAAAGAACATTTGCACGATGAAAATAACGCACAATTGGCCACACAAATCAGAAAAAGGGTTTATGAACTTACAGAGTTTATCACCGATATTTTAAAAATTGAAACCATTGAAGGAAACTTCCCGCATCGCGTTGGTTTGCATCAAAGTTGCCACGGTCAGCGCATGTTGCATCTTGCCCAAATGAGCGAATTGAACTTGCCTTTTTTCTCAAAACCCGAACAATTATTGCGCGGTATAAAAGGATTGGAATTGGTTTCGCTCGGCAAAAAAGATGAGTGCTGCGGATTTGGCGGCACTTTTTGTGTCACCGAAGAAGCTATTTCAGCAAAAATGGGCCAAGACCGCGTAAAAGATCACGAAAATCAACAAGTTGAATATATTACCGGTTACGATATGTCTTGTTTGATGCATTTGGAAGGCACTTTGAAAAGACAAAAAAGTCCGATAAAAATCATACATATTGCCCAAATATTAAACGGATTGTAAAAATGGAAACAAAAATTATAGAACACAGCAAAGCCGCGGAGCTTTTTATCAAAGATGAAAAACGAACAGATTGGCACAATGAAACGCTTTGGTTTGTTCGCGAAAAACGTGATAAATCAGCCTTTCAGATTCCGGATTGGGAATTGCTTCGGGAAACAGCCTCCCAAATAAAAAATAATGTGCTTTCCAATATGCATCAGTATTTGATTGATTTTGAAGCAAATGCCAAAAATAATGGCATTATTGTGCATTGGGCAGCGGATGCTGATGAACACAATAAAATTGTGCATTCTATTATGGAAAAGCATGGTGTTTCTCAAATGGTGAAATCAAAATCGATGTTGACCGAAGAATGCCATTTAAATGAATATTTAACCGAAAAAGGAATTGATGTCATCGATTCCGATTTGGGCGAACGCATTGTTCAGTTAAGAAAAGAAGCGCCAAGTCACATTGTTTTGCCTGCCATTCACCTCAAAAAAGCGGATGTAAGCGAAACTTTCCATCAATTCCTGGGCACAGAAAAAGGAAATAACGATCCAAAATATTTAACCGAAGCAGCACGCCATCACCTAAGAGACACCTTTCTTACCAGAAAAATTGCCTTGACAGGCGTAAATTTTGCGATTGCCGAAACCGGAGAATTCGTGGTTTGCACCAATGAAGGAAATGCCGATATGGGCGTTCATTTGGCCGATGTTCATATTGCCTGTATGGGTTTTGAAAAAATTATTCCGCAACGAAAACATTTGGCTGTTTTTCTTCGTTTGTTGGCAAGAAGCGCTACCGGACAACCCATTACCACCTACTCAAGCCATTTTAAAAAACCAGGCGAAAGCAAGGAAATTCATTTGGTAATTGTGGATAATGGCAGAAGCACGCAATTGGGACGCGAAGATTTTAGAAGTTCTTTAAAATGCATTCGCTGCGGCGCTTGTATGAATACCTGTCCGGTTTACCGCAGAAGCGGCGGGCACAGTTATCACAATGCCGTGGCCGGACCAATCGGTTCCATTCTGGCGCCAAATTTAGATATGAGCAAAAATGCCGATTTGCCTTTTGCAAGTACCTTGTGCGGTTCATGCACCAATGTTTGTCCGGTAAAAATTGACATTCACGTTCAATTGTATAAATGGCGTCAAAAATTGGTAAAAGAAGGCTATTCGCCAAAAAGCAAAACATTGATGATGAAAGGTATGTCGGCTGTTTTATCAAATCCCGTAATTTTCAATTTGGCAGGAAAAATGGGCCGATTTGTGTTGGAAAAAATGCCCGGATTGGTTAGCAACGGCTTTAATCCTTGGTACAAACAACGCGAAATGCCAGCACCGCCAGAGGAATCCTTCAGAGAATGGTATCAAAAAAATTCAACCGCATCAAAAGACAAAAACAATGAGCAGTAAAGCCAATATTTTAGAAAAAATAAAACAAAATCAACCTTTGTCGGTAAGCGCATTGCCCGATTTAAGTTTTTTGGGTTTGGAAAATTATGAGAACCTCGACAAATACAAAACGATGTTGCAAAGCATTGGCGGCGACTATGTTGAAGTTGCCGATTATGATGCCGTTATTGACTTTGTAAAGAAAAATTACAATACAGAAAAGCGCATTATTACCACACTGCCCGAACTTTCCCAAATTGCGGCAACCAATTGGGCAAATGATGATCCGCATTCGCTGAAAGATGTGGAATTAACCATTGTGAAAGCGCATTTTGGTGTTGCCGAAAACGGTTCACTTTGGGTAACCGATGATTTACTGGGACAGCGCATTGCGGTATTTATTCCGCAGTATTTAGCCATTGTGGTTCATAAAAAAGAGATGGTAACCACTATGCACCAAGCGTATGACCGCATTGGAAATCAGGAATATAATTTCGGCACTTTCATCGCCGGCCCGTCAAAAACTGCCGATATTGAACAATCGTTGGTGTTGGGCGCTCACGGGGCAAGAGGATTGATTGTGTTTCTATTGGATTAGTTTTACAATCAAATTTAACTTCAAAAATATTATTTCATTTTAAAAAAGGTAAAGGCAAGTTTTTTGCCTTTACCTTTTTTAAATGCACCTGTTTAATTTTCTTCAAAAATAATATTTTACTTTTTTATAAAAAATTGATTTTTATCATCATTTTTTAAAAACAACAATCATCAAAAAAGTCTAATTTATTTTTATAAAAACCTAAATTACAGAAATTTACCTACTTTTAATTTTATACAACTATTTCTACTCAAATTGAGGGAAATCATTTTATAAACCCTATTTAGATTTTAAATTTGAATCAGTAAATATGTTTAACTTAAATAAAAATATCATGACACTCGTAAAATTTAGACAAAGACCATGGGAAAATCTGTTCACATCAGATTTGTTGGATTTTGATGCCGGTAATTTATTGAATGATAAATTATGGCTTAAAAAAATGAATGAACCAGCTTTAAACATCAAAGAAAAAAAAGATGAATTCGAAATTGAGCTTGCTGCTCCTGGATTCGACAAAAAAGATTTTGAAGTTAATATTGCTGACGGCCGATTGAATATAATGGCAAAAAAATCTGAAAAAAAAGAAGAAAAAGAAGAAAACTTTACTCGTAAAGAGTTTAGCTACAATTCTTTTGAAAAATCTTTACAGCTTCCTGAAACTGTAATGGATGAAAAGATTAAAGCCAAATATGAAAACGGTATCTTAAGATTTAGTCTTGCCAAAAAAGAGGAAGCTAAACAACAACAACCAAAAAAAATAGAAATTTTGTAAGAGAAATTTCTTGTACTTTATTCTGGACTTTATTTCCCCACAAATAAAGTCCGGAATATTAAAATTAGTAAATTAAATCATTAAACAAAAACAACATTATGAAAACTGGAAATATCTTATTAGGCGCATTGCTTGGCGTAACAATTGGAGCTACTTTGGGAATTTTATTTGCTCCGCATAAAGGGACAACAACAAGGAGGAAAATTGCCAGAAAAAGCAATGAATATGTCGATGAATTAGAAGAAAAATATGATGAGTTCATTGAAGATATCAATGACAGATTTGAAGAGGTAAAAGAAAAAGCCTCAGATTTGGCCGAAAAAGCAAAACTCAGAGCAGAATCAATGGCTGAAAAAGCAAAACTTAAAGCCGAAGAAGCCGTTAAAAAAGCAAAACAAGAAGCTGAAAAAATAGCAAAAAAAGCCAAATATGCAGAAGAAGTTGAAGCATAACAGCAAATCAATCAACTCACTAAAATGAAAAAGATGATACATTTGACAATTAGCGGGAATTTAAACTGAATTTCCCCCTAATTGTCAAATAATTTTTCAATTCATAGTTTCTATTTTAAAAGGCAAAAAAATGAGTACTTCTAAAAGTTTAATTGAATTATTATTTGAGAAAATTGAAGAATACGGCAAAACGAACTATGAGCTCATAAAGTTCAAATTAATAAAAACCACCGCCATCATTGTCCCTTCATTAATTTCAAGGCTCATTGTTGTGCTGGTGCTTTTTTTCTTTACGCTTATTTTGAGTATTGGAATAGCATTCTTATTAGGTGAATTGTTCGATAATTTATATGCCGGATTTTTTATAGTTGCAGCATTTTACCTTGTGATTGGAATTCTTTTTCATTTCTTTCTTTATAAATGGATTAAAAAACCAATTGGAGATTCAATTGTTAAACAAATACTTAAACAGCAATAAATTATGGAAAATATACAATCATTAGCAGATCTTGAAGACGCCATAAAACTATTGAAGTTTAAAAAATCGGAAGATGAAGTATTACTGAAGGAGTTGTTTTATATGACTTATGAGAGCGTAAAACCGATTAATATGATTAAAAACTTATTTAAGGAGCCTGTTGGATCCCAAAATATAGCAGACAATTTGTTAACAACAACCGTTGGCTTTGGCGCCGGTTATCTCTCTAAATTGCTGTTTCAAAAAATAGTGCGTATTCCGTTTAAAAATTTTATTGGCAGCACTTTAATGATGGGCGTTGAAAACCTGGTAGCAAAAAATCCAGGTATTATAAGTGCCTTATCGTCATTATTGCTGGATGCCATCAGCGGAAAGTCCAAAAAAAATGCTGATGGAGAAACTGATGATGAGCAAGATAATATTCATAGAAAAGTAAAAACAGAACCCATCGATTTTGAAACCATTTATTAATTTTATGCCTAAATTGTACATATTTAAATATTCTTAATCATCTTATTTTTCATCATAGCTCTTTTTCAATCGAAATTGTAAATACCATTTTTTATTTAGGGTATTTAGGGCAAATAACCTTCTGTAAAATTGAACCAAACAAAATAGAATATTAATCCGAATTAGATGCTGTTCACCAAGAAAACATCGCATTGGTATTTATTTCTCATTTCCATAATTTTCATCTTTCTGTTCATCAGAAAAACAACCTATCCTCCAATGATACTGCACAATGCATCAGCAAAACAATCCGTTAAATTATTCCTGTGTGGAGACGTGATGCTAGGCAGGGGAATTGACCAAATACTTCCTCACTCCGTTAATCCCAAACTTTATGAATCTTATGTAAAAGACGCTAGGGATTATGTGCGTTTGGCAGAAAATAAAAATGGCTCCATTTCAAGGTCGGTTTCTTTTAATTATGTTTGGGGAGACGCGTTAAAAATTTGGGAGAAAATGACGCCTTCCGCAAAAATTATCAATCTTGAAACAAGCATTACCACCCACAATAAACCTTGGGCAGGAAAAGGAATTAATTACCGAATGCATCCGAAAAATGTGGAGGTTTTAAAGACGGCCGGCATTGACTTTTGTTCTCTGGCGAATAACCATACGCTTGATTGGGAACGTGCCGGACTTATAGAAACCATAAACACCCTGAAAAAATCGGGTATTGCATTTGCCGGCGCGGGAATAAATGACATAGAAGCCGCCACTCCCGAAATCCTGCCTTTGAACGAAGGCAAATTAATTGTACTGGCTTACGGATCCAAAAGCAGCGGCATCCCAAAATCCTGGGAAGCGGAAGAAAATGTGGCTGGACTCAATACGCTTCCTGAAACTGTTGAATTTGCTGTAGCATTGATAAAGAATGAAATTTCTAAAGTAAAACAGAAAAATGATATTGTGCTGGTATCTCTTCATTGGGGCGGGAATTGGGGCTACAAAATTCCTTTAAACCATCAGCAATTGGCGCACGAGCTTATTGATAAAGCGGGAGTTGATTTAATTCACGGCCACTCTTCCCACCATCCTATGGGTATTGAAGTGTATCACAATAAACTAGTTATTTATGGCGCCGGGGATTTCATAAGTGATTACGAAGGCATTAGCGGTCAAGAGCAATATAGAGGTGAACTTAGTCTAATGTATTTTCCGGAAGTCAATCAGGAAAATGGCGAACTCATTTCCTTAAAAATGTTTCCTATGGAAACCAAAAATTTCAGACTTCACAATGCCTCCAAAACCAATGCAATATGGATGAAGACTCTCTTAAACAGGGAAGGACGACCATTAGGAACATCCGTTAAACTGAATGAGGATTATTCTTTGGATTTGCAATGGAAGTGAAAACAGTCAAATATTTCTGCTTCAGATAATTGATTTACAGCCCAACTTGAGCAAAATCATTTCAAAACCGGTATTTTGTCAATAGTTTAGTGCTATCTCAATAATATTATTTTATTCTTGATTCCATGGCTTCACAAAACATCAACATCAATAAAGATCCTTATACGCTCACTTCAGAAGAAGTTGTGAATCAATTGGATAGCGATATAGAATTTGGATTGAAAAAAAAACAGGCCGAAGAACGCATTGCACAATTTGGAAAAAATGAAATAGCCCATAAAAAGTCAAAAACAAAATGGCGAATTTTTATAGAGCAATTTTTTAATTCAATCAATTATATTTTAGCTGTAGCCGCATTGTTGGCATTTCTTTTTAGGGATTGGAATGAGGGAATTGCCATTATTATCGTTATTTTAATCACCGTTTTTATTGGCTTTTTTATGGAACTGCAAGCACTGCGTTCCTTAGAAACATTGCGAAAAATGGGACAAGTAATTACAAATGTCTTAAGAAACGGTGAATTAACAAGAATAAAAGCGTCTCTTTTGGTTCCGGGAGACATCATGATTTTAGAATCAGGTGACGTGGTTTCTGCCGATGCCCGCTTGATTGATCAGGAAAATTTAAAACTTAAAGAATCGGCTTTAACCGGGGAAAGCGCTCATTTAGAAAAAATGAATGAGCCGTTACCTGAAGGAACTTCAATAGTTGAACAAAGCAATATGGTTTTTAAAGGGACTCTGGTTACCCGAGGAACCGGCAAAGCGATCGTTACGGCAACAGGAGCGCAAACTGAATTGGGCAAAATACAAGAGATGGGGATGAGTGTCGATCAGGAGATTACCCCGCTTGAACAGAAATTAAATCATCTTAGCAAACGACTTATATGGCTCACCCTTATTTTGGCTTCAGCAATTGTTATAACAGGCTATATAAGAGGTATAGATTTCGTGTTAATGCTGGAGACAGGCATTGCGCTTGCTGTTGCTTCAATACCTGAAGGGTTGCTCATTGTGGCAACTATCGCACTGGCACAAGGAATGCTTCGGCTATCCAAAAAACAGGTTATTATTAAAAAGTTGGAAGCCGTGCAAACGCTTGGGGCAACAAATATTATTTGTACCGATAAAACTGGAACGCTTACTGAAGACCAGATGAAAGTAAATACGCTGGTTTTTGACTCAAAGTCGTTTCAAAATGTATATCCCGACAATCCTGAAACTTTAAAATCACTAAAAGAGCTTGATGCATTTAAAAAAATGATGCTGGTTGGCATACTCTGCAATAATGTCAATCTTACAAATAAAGAAAGACATGGAGATCCTGTTGAATTGGCGTTGATTGAATTTGCCGAATATGCTGATTATGATCCGGTTGCTATTCAAAAAGACAATCCGGAAGAATTGGAAAAGGCTTTTGACGCTGAGAGTAAAATGATGGCTACCGTAAATGCGCATGAAAATAAATATAATGTTTACGCAAAAGGCGCTTTTGAAAGTATTGCCGATTGTTGCGACACCATCCTAAAAAATGGCACAACGGAAAAATTCGAAAACAAAGAACAATGGCACCAAAAAGTGGATGATTTGGCTTCTGAAGGATTGCGGATACTGGCTTTTGCGCATAAAACATCAGAAGAAAAACCCAATCGTGAAACGATGCTCCAACAGCTCACTTTTATCGGTTTAATAGGCTTTATTGATCCCGCCAGAGAAGATGTAAAAGACACCATTTCAACCTATAAAAATGCCGGAATACGCGTTGTGATGATGACTGGAGACCATCCGGGAACCGCAAAAAAAATAGCTCAGGAAATTGGATTGATGGGACCTGAAGCCGCAACCGACAAAGTAATTTTGGGAAAAGACATTCCGGAAATGGAAAATCTGAGCGAGGACGACAAAAGAAAATTGCTTGATGCGGTCGTTTTTGCGCGGGTAATTCCAAAACAAAAATTGGATATTATTACACTATTTCAGCGAAGCAACAACATTGTGGGAATGATTGGAGACGGGATTAATGATATTCCTGCACTTAAAAAAGCCGATATAGGCATTGCTATGGGAATTAGGGGAACTGAAGCCGCCAGGGAAACGGCAGATGTTATCCTTAAAGATGATAAATTCACTTCCATTGAATTGGCAATAAGACAAGGCAGGGCCATTTTTGAAAATATTCGTCAGTTTGTGGTATATCTTTTATCGAGCAATTTAGCGGAAATCATTTCGGTTGGTATTGCGGCATTGTTCAATTTGCCCGCTCCGCTTCTGCCATTGCAAATCTTATTTCTAAACCTGATTACGGATATTTTTCCTGCCCTGGCTTTAGGGCTCGGCAAGGGAGAAATTGACATTATGGATCAACCGCCAAGAAAACCTGATGAACCCATTATGACAAAAGAGTTATGGAATGCCACAATTGTTTACGGATTGTGCATTACCGTGGCCGTGCTTGGTATTACTGCCTATGCGCATTATGTTATGAATTTGCCTTCTAGAGAAATAAACAATATGGCATTTTTTACGCTTATTTTTGCGCAATTGCTCAATGTATTTAATTTGCCAAAACGCCATTTATCCTTCTTTAAAAATGATGTGACTTTAAACCCTTGGGTATGGGGTGCTATTGTACTTTGCATTTTTATAACTGGTGCAGCATATTTCATTCCGCCTATTGCCGGGGTACTTTCCTTAATTTCATTATCTGCCGACAAGTTTGGCCTGGTTGTTTTATTCGGATTTGGTTCTCTGTTCCTTACACAAATTTTTAAAAGAATTGGTGTATCTGTTTAATTTGGTAAATTAGCAATGCTTTTAATTATTTTGAAACATTAATTTTATTGGAAATTTTGGATTTTCGCTTTAAAATAGGTTTTGATTTAGGCTCCTTAATTGGCTCCATCGCTAAGCGGGCCATCAGGTAACATATGGTTGATTCCGCACCTTGATTTAAGTTTACATTTTCTTTTTCCAATCCGTCGTGACAGCCGCCAGTTATGGAATTGTACATTATTTGATGTAAATGATTCTTTCCAAGAAACCAACTAAACGCCTTCTCTTTCAATACTTCATATCTTGAATCGTTAAATGTTTTATGGAATAAATCTAAGGTTAAAACCGCATAAGATACATCTATCGGTTGTTCGCCATATTGATTGGGTTCTATTCCTTTTTGATACCAACCGCGGTTTGAAATCGTCTTAAAATGATCATCAACAAACATTTTCGACAATAAAAAGTCGAAGGATTCTATGGCAATATTTTTATGGTTTTCCTTTCCTGAAATTAAATAGGAATACAACATTGCTTCAGGAAGAATGCTGTTGGCATAGGTCAAGTAGTTTTCAAACCAATGCCAGTCAAGTGTTGAATTTAAATCGTAATTCGAAATCAGATTTTTAACCAGTTTTTCAATCAGAAAAGTAATTCTTTTGTCTTTTGTTACCTCATAATATAAATATAACCCTTTGATGGCGAAACCTATGGATCGCGGCGATAAAATATTTTTGACCCACGGCAAGGAATCTATAAAACAAAAAGTCGCCAGATCAATGATTACATCGGGTAAATGGTTTTTTAATGAAATTACGGTTCCCAAAGCCCACACCGCCCTTGCATTGGAATCTTCTAAATTTATATAATTATTTTTAATATGCTCAAAATTATTTTCATCGATATAGTTCACAAAAGATCCCGATGAAATTTGGCATCGATGAACAAAATTTAAATACTTGGTGATTAAATTTAAACTTTCCTGATCATCATATAATTTGTAGTGTGAACAAACGGCAATTAAAGCCCTCGCATTATCGTCCAACGTATATCCTGAAGTGATGTCAGGTTCTGAAATTTTACTGAATTGAATAATGCCAAGATTGGTGGTCATTTTTTTGAGGTGATCCAATTTTATTGGTGGATAATTATATTGGATGTCGTTCTTTTCACCCATCAATTCCCCATACGTATTTGCATGTTTTATGGCAACATTTTCCCACGAGGATTCCCTTGTTTTTTCATAGGCTGCAAACGCCATAGATTCTCTTAAAGGACCATTTGAAAGCAATTTTATTGTAGCACTGGCTAGCTGTTCCCAATTTCCAATATCAAAAAGTATCCCTGTATTGTTGGCCAGCAACTCTTTGGTGTGCGGTATTGAGGTTGCAATTATTGGACAAGCGCAGCTCAACGCGTACACAAAAGTACCGCTCACTGCCTGGTTTGGATCTTTTGAAGTGAATAAATAAACATCTGTCGCTTTTAAATATTCCAAAAGCTCACTTGTTTCCAAATAGCGGTCTATAAAACGTACGTGATTTTTTAAATCCATTTTTATAACCAAATCCTCCAAATAGTCCCGGTATTCATCTTTATTGTTTTTAATGGTGTTTGGATGCGTTTTCCCAATGATTAAATACAATACCTCTGGTGTATGCTTAATAATTTCGGGCATTGCCTTTATGGCAGTTTCTATACTTTTTCCGGCACTTAAAAGTCCGAAAGTTGACAATATGTTTCGATTCTCCAAATTGAGTTTTTTCTTGGCTTCTGAAGGATTTTCATAATTGACCACATGAGTGCCGTGTGGTGTATAATCAATTATTTCTTCACTAATTTCATATTGTTCAGTTAAAATATTTTGAGATTTTCTGGTCATCACAAAAATTCTGTCCGCATAGGAAACCATCATTTTCACGAATGATTTCAATTCCAATGATGGATTTGGAATAACACTGTGAAATGTAAAAACAACAGGTTTATTGATAGCATCCAAAAAATCCAACAAATAGTTTCCGTATTCTCCGCCAAACAACCCAAATTCATGCTGAATGTGCACCAATTTTACCGAAGCATCATTATTTATTTTGATGGCTGTTTTTTTATAATCATCCTTAATTTTGGGATTTAGTGAAAATGGAATGTCATCTGAAATTATTGGCGTATCGGTTAAATTACAAACAACACATTGCAAATTCTGACCAAATGAATTATTTATGGCTGATAAAAGGTCTCGGGTAAATGTGGCAATGCCGCATTTTGTAGGGGGAAATGTAGTTACAAAAACTACTTTGGATGCCGGTGATAAACTTCTCATAGTTACTGATTTTTTAGTTGTTGCAAAAGCGCATTTAGATTGACTGATGCTACTGCTACCCTGCTGTCGGCAGCGCCATAATAAATGTACAAATCTCCCTTAAAAAGTGCCGTTCCCGTTGGGAAAACCACATTATTTACATAGCCTTCTTTTTCCCATTTTTCGGTTGGTGAAAACAAGGGTTCTTTAAGACGACCAATTACTTTTTTCGGATTTTCAAGATCCAGCAAAGCGGCACAGGCGTAATAAATTAATCCTTTTGCCGTATGCTGCGCGGAATGATAAATCAACAACCAACCAAATTCGGTTTCAATTGGAGGAGCGCCAGCGCCAATGTGACTGCTTTCATGAGTTCCTTTTGGCAACAACACCACATGTTTGTGCAGGTTAGACACATAGTCTTTCCAAAATTCAATGGTCAGTTCTGCTGGATCATCAAAATAGAGCAATTGAACGGAAGGATAAAGCCTATGCAACACCGCAAATTTTCCATTTATTTTTTTTGAAAAAAAAACCAAATTTTTGTCCCATACATAAATATTGCCTTTCATTAAATCCCCCAATTTATATCGTATAAAAAGGAGGTAAAATTTCATATGCTCATCACTAATTTTACCGCTAGTTTTTTCTATAAGTCCGGCATATTCCTCAAAAGTGAATTTTGGCGTAATAATCCCTTTTCTTTCAAATATTTTTAAATCTTTTGAAGTTGCATAAGCACCAAATACATTAATGCCGTCGTAGGCAGCATAAGACATATAAAAAGTATCTGCTAATTTTGTGATTCTTGGATCTTCAACACCCTGAAATTCATAACTTTTCTCTTTATAAAAAACAGGTTCTTTTGCCCTTTCCACAACCGTTAAGGGACCATTTAACCTGCAATAGCCAATACTGGAAAAATTGCCTTGCCGTACGGCACGATAAAACATATGGACCATATTTCCGTCTTGAAATATTGCCGGATTAAAAACACCCTCATTTTCAAAACTATTGTCCGTTTTTTCCAATATAACGCCATGCTTTGTAACAGCCACCATAAATTTATACCTTTTTATAAAAACATAAAGATGAAGATTATTGCTGTAAGCAACTATGAGCATCGTCAATCATTCCTCTTTTTTATCCTGATTTAAATCATTATTACTGCCAAAACAAGATTCATCAATCTGCCGTCAATTTATCAGTTTATCAGAAATTAATATTATAAAATCTACTGTTTTACCTTTATTTTGGAGGTGTTAACAAATTAAAAAACTGGTCAAGTTTAGGCAAAATAATGATTTCGGTTCTTCTGTTAATGGCTCTGCCTTCACTGGTTTCATTGCTTTCTTTTGGAATATATTCCGATATTCCACCTGCGGTCATCCTTTCCGGTTGCACGCCAAATTCAGTTTGCATTAGCCTAACAATAGAAGTTGCCCTTTTTACGCTCAAATCCCAATTGTCGAGTAAACACTTTGTATAAATTGGCACATTGTCGGTATGTCCTTCAATTAATATATCCAAATCTTTGTGGTCGTTCACAATTTGCGCAATTTTGCCAATAACTTCTTTGGCCCTGCCACTTATTTTGTAACTTCCTGATTTAAAAAGCATTTTGTCGGAAATAGAAACATAAACAACGCCTTTTTTCACTTCTATGGCAATATCCTCGTCATCAAAATTCGCCAAGGATCTTTTCAAATTCATCACCAGCACCAAATTCAGCGAATCTTTTCTTTGCATGGAAGTTGTCAAATTTTTGATATACTTATTTTGTTCATTTAAAGCTTCCAAAGATTTTTTAATGCTTTCCGCACCGGCTTTGCTAACCACAGAAAGATCAGAAAGCCTTTCCAACAAATTGGTATTGGTGCTTTTAAAATACTCCAACTGATTTTCTAATTTATCCACTTTATTTTTTTCATTGGCCAAATTGGTTTCAGTAATCATTCGTTCATTTTCGCACAATTTTAAATCATTTTTATAACGCGCAGATTGATTTTCCAAATCGGTGTATTTTTTTTGGCTTACACATGATGACATTAGCACCAAAAAAATAACACCATAAATTTTAAGGTTTTCATGATTCCAAATTTTAGATTAGTATTTTATGTTATTGTTACAAAGTGACTCGTAATTTTAAAGACATGAAATGACGCAGGTCATTTGAAATAATGATAATGATTAGGTTATAAGAATTTTATGATAAAAATTTTTCCGTTTCAATTTAATGAACAACACCTTCATTAAATCTCCAATAAAGCAAAAACCCGCTTTATTGATTACCTTGCATAAAATTAATAAGCCATTTGTCATAAAAATCCCAACCATGAAAAATCTATTTTTACTTTTGTTTTTATCGTCAATTTTATTGACAAGTTGCAGCAGCACAAGCGGAACCGTTAAGGGAACGGTGTGTTATCCTTCGGAATATATTCCGGCAATGATTGTTTATCTGAAAAACAAAGAAACCAGTAAAATATATTCTTTAGACATCAAAGAAAATCAGAAGCCTTTTAAATTTAAAAAAATACCTGCCGGAGATTATATTGCATTCGCTTATACGGTTCAGGAAGATTTAACAGATGCGAAAGATAAATCAATGATAACCAGCGGCGGTTATACGCATGCTGTTCCTTGCGGACTGACCGTTGAATGCAAAGATCATTCTTTACTTGTATTTAAAGTCCAAAACGGTAAAGCCACAAAAAACATTGAAATTTGCGATTGGTTTGGCGCCATTATGCATGACGGGAAATAATTATTCATCAACCTAGTATATTACACACGTTTGTTATAAAAACTTTGGTAAAATAAAAATCACCAGATTATCAACTAAAAAACCCATCTATACTTCTTGCATAGATGGGTTTAATTAAATTTATGATAAATATTTCAAATTTTACAATTCATCCCAACCATTAGCTAAATCATCATAGGTAACATCAGTTCCAAATGGATAGAAACGAACCTGTAGAAGTTTTAAGCCTCTGTTATCATATTTCCAATATTCTCCTTCCAACATTTCGTCAAAAATTGGTATGCGTACGTGGAAAGTCAACTCTAAATCGGCTGTTAAAGGATCGTCGTCGTCGTCATAAAGAACATCCACCTCATATACAACCGTTAGCAACTGTGCAGTAACATTTTGAAAAGTTGATTTACCTTTTAAACGTTCAAATTTAACAGGATTTGGCACAAAATCACCCCAAGTAAAACTAGTAACATCATACTTTGAATTAATATTATCCCACAATCTTGATTCTTTATTGTCTATTATAGCATCCCCAATATCCGAAAGGTCTGCCATAGTAGTAATAGTAGCACCTGTTAATGGTTTTCCAAGAGGGCGAGCATATACTGAATAGTCAGTTGTTGTATCAAATCCGTACGGAAGTTCAGTTATATACGGTTCTATTCCCGGGGCAGGTAGCTGAAATAAAGCACCGTCTTCATCCGTACCATTTTTGTCTAATACTGCATAATCTCCTTCCTGAAGGTTGATATCACTCTCACCAAACAGGTTTACAAAAATAACATTACCGGCAGCAATATCATTCATAGTCTTCTCTTTAACACCAATAATGTTTAGATTGTAATGAGCCCCGCTTGGTGCTTCATTTCCTTTTGAGAATAAGACGTCTTTTACGTCAGTTTGAGCTTCCGAAGAAACAACATCATCTTTTGAACAGCTTACCCATAGTAAACCTCCAAAAATTAAAACTGCAAATAGTTTAATCATTTTCATAATATATATAGATTAAGTTAAAAAAATACAAACTACGCACCAATATGGCGAACAATTAATATACCATATAAGATGATTTTGGTTTAATTTGAAACTATAATACTGTTGGGGCAACTAATACTGTTGGGGCAACTAATACAATTGGGAAAAATAAAACAGGTAAACAATTTTTTTATAATTTCTTATATTAAAGTTAAAAATAAATATTTTAATAAAAAAAATATTTATTAGCATATTTTCGAAAAATAGGGTAATTTATAATGAGACTCATTTTAAATAGTTATTAAAAAATATAAAATTCTGGAGTAGCTTATAAATTATGTAACCAATTCATTGCCAAGATCAAAGGATAAAAAAAAATTCGATGTATATTAATTGGGTCTTTTTGAATTGCAACAATTCAAAAATTAAATAGGTTGGCAATTAACAGTTTTCGTTAACAATTTAACGATTATTATTTAAACCATTCAACAACAAAAACATGTGTGAATTATATAACATTTCTCTAAAGTTGTGTAACACTTTTGTCTGATTTACTTCGCAACTTTGCATAGTTCTCTTTTAAAAGAGAGTACAATTAACATAAAACACAATAAATATGAAAGCCATAAAATTTATAATACTCGGAATAGGATTAATTTTCGCAAGCGAAGCGCAGGCACAAATATCCGTAAACTTAAATGTTGGTACGCCTCCGCAATGGGGTCCATCAGGTTATTCTAACGCTCGCTATTATTACCTGCCTGATGTAGAAGCCTATTATGACGTTCAAAAATCCAATTTTATTTATATTTCAGGTAACTCCTGGGTAAGAAGATCACAGCTTCCAAAGCATTACAGAAATTATGATTTGTACAATGGCTATAAAGTGGTAATTACAGATTATAACGGAAAAGCTCCTTACACTTATTATAAACAACATAAAGTTAAATACGCAAAAGGATATCGCGGTAACCCACAAAAAAATATTGGAAACAGACCTGGAAACGGAAACCATAAATCAAATGGCAATTCGAAATCTAAAGGTAATAAAGGCAAAAAACATTAGTGTTGGCGTAAAATAAATTAACCCCAAAGCATTATTTGCAATTTTGATAATTAATGTAACTTTTTGATTGATTGCTACATATAAAGATGACGGCGTTTATTAGAATGAAAATCCCGAAATAGTAAACGCCAACGTCTTTTGCCTAAAAACAGCAGGGCAGTTTAAAATTAGAGAACAGGTTTTTTACCTGTTTTAAGCGTTTTACTCACTTTTTAAGGCGCTTAAATAACCTTTAAAATTACTGATTAATAGCTTCATTTTTTAATTAATTAAACAATAAAAAATTATGAATTAAACGTTTCAGACACAAATAGTTTTTTGATTTCAAAAAAAAACCAGCCATCATTTTACCAAACACAAAAAATTATTTTGGGGAATAAAAACACTACTGAACCTAGTTTAGCGTACCTTGTGAAAAAAAATTAGAATTGTGAAGTTATACATCAAATACATGGTAAGCAACCGTTGCAAATTAGCGGTAAGAGATGCTTTAAAAAAACTCAAACTTCATTTTGTTGTGGTAGATTTAGGAGAGGTTGACATTATGGAAAACATTAATGATGAACAGCGAACCCTTCTAAAGCAAGAGTTGTTGGATTCCGGACTGGAATTGATGGATGATAAAAGAGCGATGCTGATTGAAAAAATAAAAAATGTGATTGTTGAAATGGTGCATTATTCGGAAGAAGCCATCAAAGTAAATTTTTCGGATTATTTGAGTGAAAAATTAAATCATGATTATACCTATCTGGCAAATTTATTTTCAGAAGTCCAAGGAACAACCATTGAGCAATTTATCATCGTCCATAAAATTGAACGAATCAAAGAATTAATTATTTACGGCGAATTAAATATCACCGAAATTGCCTGGAAAATGAATTACAGCAGTGTGGCGCATTTATCCAATCAGTTTAAAAAAGTTACCGGACTCTCCCCTTCCCATTTTAAACAAATGAAAGATAAAAGAAGAAGCCCGATTGAAGAAATAGGAAACCGGATTGGTGGAAAATTGATTTCTTAAACAAACATTAAAATTACCGACTTTTATAAAATTATCATTTAATAAATGGAATTACAATTAATGAAAAATTCAAATTACACCAGAAGCTTAATAGAAGCGAGCGTAGATCCATTTGTTACCATAAGCCTGGAAGGAAAGATAACAGACGTAAATGAAGCTTCCATAAAAGTAACCGGTATTACAAGAAAAAAATTGATAAATACAAATTTCTCTGATTATTTTACAGACCCAATAAAAGCCCAGGAAGGTTATCTTCAGGTTTTCAAAAAAGGTTTTGTGTTTGATTATCCATTAACCATCAAACATAAAAACGGAAATCTAACCGATGTTTCCTACAATGCGTCCGTATATAAAGATGATAAAGGAAATGTGATAGGCGTTTTTGCCGCAGCAAGAGACGTTACGGCCCAAAAATGGGCGATTGATTTAAGAAAAGCCAACAAAGAACTGGCCTTTCAAAATGAGGAAAAAGGAAAACGTGCGGAAGAATTGGTGATTGCCAATGAAGAACTTGAATTTCAAAACAATGAAAAAGGAAAACGTGCAGACGAGTTGGCAATTGCCAATGAAGAACTGGCTTTTCAAAATGATGAAAAAGAAAAACGTGCGGATGAATTGGCAATTGCAAACAAAGAATTGGCCTTTCAAAATGATGAAAAGGGAAAACGTGCAGACGAGTTGGCAATTGCCAATGAAGAACTGGCTTTTCAAAATG
>JAVVEF010000012.1:0-20763 GCA_032251275.1 Lutibacter sp. | reverse complement strand
GGAAAACGTGCAGACGAGTTGGCAATTGCCAATGAAGAACTGGCTTTTCAAAATGATGAAAAAGAAAAACGGGCCGCCGAATTGGCGGTTGCCAATGAAGAATTGGCTTTTCAAAATGAAGTAAAAGAAAAACGGGCCGCAGAGTTAATCATTGCCAACAAAGAACTGGCTTTTCAAAACGATGAGAAAGAAAAACGGGCTGCCGAATTGGTGATTGCCAACGAAGAACTTGAATTTCAAAACAATGAAAAAGAAAAGCGGGCACAAGAATTAAGTGTTGCAAATAAAGAGCTGGCCTTTCAAAACAACGAAAAAGAAAAGCGCGCCGCCGAGCTGGTCATTGCCAACGGAGAACTTGCTTTTCAAAATGAAGTAAAAGAAAAAAGAGCTGCCGAATTGGTGATTGCCAATGAAGAACTTGCTTTTCAAAACGTTGAGAAAGAAAAACGGGCCGCCGAGTTGGTTATTGCAAACGAAGAACTTATTTTTCAAACAAAAGTAAAAGAAAAAAGATCGGCCGAGTTGATTCTTGCCAATGAAGAATTGGCCAAACAAAACGTAGAAGCTGTTAAACAAGGTATTGTAAATAGGGAACTTGAAGCTTCCAACCTTGATATTAAACTGGATTCGAAGTACACTCTAAGTCTTATTGAAGCGAGTCTTGACCCTTTGGTCACCATCAATTCAGCAGGTAAAATTACCGATATGAATGAGGCTTTAACCATTATTACGGGACTTACAAGAGAAGAATTGACAGACACAGACTTCCTTGATTATTTTACCGAACCGCAAAAAGCAAGGGGCGTATATCAGGAAGTGTTCGCAAAAGGTTCCGTGACCAACTCTCCTCTTACGCTTCGACATAAAAACGGCAAACTGACCGATGTATTATTTAATGGATCGATTTATAAAGATGATTTGGGAAATGTGGAAGGCGTAGTGATTGTTGCCCGAGATGTTACCGAGCAAAAAAGGATTGCCACAGAACTTACCGAAGCCATGATATTTGCGGAAATGGCCACAGAAATTGCAGAACAGGCAAAAATTAAAGCAGAAAAAGCTACGCTAGTTGCTGAAGGTGCCATGAAAGCAAAACAGCAATTTTTGTCCAATATGAGCCATGAAATTCGTACGCCAATGAATGCGATTATCGGTTTTACAAAAGTGGTTTTAAAAACAGAGTTGACAGCAAAACAAAAAGAATATTTAAAAGCCATAAAAATAAGCGGAGATGCGCTCATTGTATTGATTAACGATATCCTCGATCTGGCAAAAGTGGATGCAGGAAAAATGACATTTGAACAAATACCTTTTAAAATGTCTTTATCCATTTCAGCTATGCTTCATTTGTTCGAAACTAAAATTCAGGAAAAGAATTTAAAACTGGTAAAAGAATACGACAACAACATACCTGACGTTTTAGTTGGTGATCCCGTAAGATTGCACCAAATCATTATGAATTTGGTAAGCAACGCCGTTAAATTTACCACAAAAGGAAAAATTACGGTAAGCGCAAAATTGCAAAGTGAAGATGAAAAAAGCGTCACCATTGAATTTTCTGTAACAGATACCGGAATTGGAATTCCCGAAAATAAAATCGATTCCATTTTTGAGAATTTTCAGCAGGCATCAAGCGGCACATCAAGATTGTATGGCGGAACCGGATTGGGTTTGGCCATTGTTAAACAATTAATTGAACCACAGGGCGGAAGCATTTCCGTAACAAGTAAAATGGGTGAAGGTTCCATATTTTGCTTTACCCTAAGTTTTCTGAAAACAAAAGCGGAAGCTGAACTAGAAATGGAAATGGTAGAATTGGACAATGATTTAACCAACATAAAAATATTGGTGGTTGAAGACATTGCGCTCAATCAATTACTGATGAGAACGCTTTTGGATGATTTTGGTTTTGAGTGTGACATTGCCGGCAACGGAAAAATAGCCATTGAAAAAATGCAGGCCAAAAATTACAATCTTATTTTAATGGATTTGCAGATGCCGGAAATGAACGGATTTGAAGCCACCGAATATATCAGAAACACGATGAATTCAAATATTCCAATCATTGCTTTAACTGCCGATGTAACCACCGTTGATTTGGCAAAATGCAAAGCAGTTGGAATGAACGATTACATTGCAAAGCCAGTTGATGAAAGGTTATTATACACTAAAATGATTTCTTATTTGAAAAAAACTGCCAAAAATTTTGAGCCTGAGAAAAGCATTCCCGATCAAAGCAAACAGATTAAATATACCAATTTAAATTACTTAAACGTTCGCACGAAATCCAATCGGGTCCTGATGATGGAAATGATTTCACTATATCTGGAACAAACTCCGCCATTGATTGACACCATGAAGCAAAGCTTATTTGATAAAGATTGGAAATTATTGCAATCAACCGTGCATAAAATGATTCCTTCTTTCGCAATTATGGGAATTAGTGTCGATTTTGAAAATATGGCCAAAAAAATTCAGGAATTTGCAAGCACACAGCAACAAACAGACGGCATCTCAGAAATGGTGATCAAACTTGAAAAAGTTTGCATGCAGGCCTGCAGTGAATTGGAAATAGAATTTAATGCATTTAAAAATAATAAGTAATGAATAATGAGAATAAAATAAAACTATTTCTGGTAGATGATGATGCGGTATACTTGAAATTAATGGAAATTGAATTCCTTGCGCATGGAGATTTTGATATTGAAACTTATCCAACCGGAGAAATGTGCCTGGAAAATTTATCTTGTAACCCCGACGTTATCATATTGGATTTTTATTTGGACGGTGTTCAGAAAAACGCGATGAACGGCATGGAGACATTGGACAAAATAAAGGCCACAAATCCAAATATTCCTGTAATTATGCTGTCTTCACAGGATAAAATTGACATTGCCATAGCCTGTATGCATCACGGTGCATTTGATTATGTGGTAAAAAGTGAAACTGCCTTTGTGCGACTCCAAAAAATTATTACGGCAATTTTTGAATTCAAAAAAATTGAAAAACAATTGAATTGGTATATGGAAAGAATGTAATTTCCTAATAAATAAATTGCTTAAAAACCATAAAACAACACCAAAAAAAACATTAAAAGCCCGTTTCTTATTGAAATGGGCTTTTGAGTTTTAGGCAATAGAATCAATTAATAATGAACCAATTATCGACCCCTCTTCTGTAAATATTTTCATCGATTTAAATAAAAATATTAAAAAAAACGTCATTAAAATCTTAAAAATTCTTAACTTTAGTATCAGTAAAGGTATTTATGCTCTGCAACATACTTTATGCTCTTTTCAAACATTTAAGTCGTGCAGCCTAAACGGTAATACCTAAAGCGGATTTATTTAAAATTGAATGTCATGCAAGTAAATGTAACCAGAAAAAAAACCGTATTTTCTCCGGATTCTTCTAGGGTAATTGCACGTTTTTTGTATCTCAATGATGAAAGAGCGGCAGAAATCATCAGAAAAGTTTTGGCCATGCCAGAAAAAATCACAAATACAGTTATAAGCCAATTGCTTAGGAAATACGCCACAAGACACCGGAATATTTCACGAGTATTTGAGAAACATTTTGAAAAACTGGCACACGTATTTGAAAAAATCGGCGTTAATCCAAATAATCTCAGTATGACCCAAAAAGCACTTCTTGGATCGTATTTTACCATGGAATATTCCATAGAAGCGGCGGCGTTTTTTAATCCGTCCATGGTGGAACATCCCGACCAATCAGAAGTTAGACCGGGTGAAAAAAGGGTGGTTATCAGTTTTCGGGCAACCGGTGAAGGGCATATTTCATCCCTGGTTTTTCGCAAAGGAGTTCTCGACAAAAATAATAATTTAAGTGTGGAACCTGTAGGGAAAATGTTGGCGGAAGCAGATAAAATTATCTATAATATTTATGATAAAAAGATTTTCAAAAAGAAATTGAAAGAAATGCAGGAGCGGTTAAGTATTATTTCTCCCATCATGGAAGTTGATATTGCTGAAATGAAAGACCCAGAAGCAGTCATTCCGTCCGTTATTTTAGGTAACCATGACGAAAAAAAATGTCATGGAAAAATTATTTCTCCCGATTTTGTTTTAGATAAATTAGAAGATAAATTTACTTATACTGAATTGATTCAGGAACTTGAACTGGCAATTAAAGATCCTGACATTACGGAAGACCAGCTTAAAATCTTAAATATAATGCTGTCAATGGCCTGTGAACATTATGAAATTCATTTTTCCATAGATTCATCCATTTCAGAGCGGGTTATTTTTCCCATATCAGCCACCGAGCAAGGGGGCATTGAAGACGCAAGATTTGTAAAGTTTACGGATGATAACGGTGAAGTGACCTATTTTGCCACCTATACCGCGTATGACAGAATGACCATTTTACCAAAATTAATCAGCACAACCGACTTTTATAATTTCAAGGTTTTTCCTATCAACGGAGAGATTGCCCTTAACAAGGGAATGGCATTATTTCCAAGAAAAATCAACGGAAAATATGCGATGCTTTGTCGCATAGACGGGTTCAATAATTATGTTGCCTATTCAGACAGCATCAATGTTTGGCGTGAAGCAACATTGATACAGCAGCCCAAATATCCTTGGGAATTTGTGCAAATTGGCAACGCAGGTTCGCCTATAGAAACAAAAGAAGGCTGGCTGATTATTACACACTCGGTGGGACCGATGAGAGAGTATAATTTGGGCGTATCCCTTTACGAACTTGACAATCCTGAAATTGAAATTGGAAGATTGGCCCAACCTTTAATGGTGCCCAATGAAAAGGAAAGGGAAGGTTATGTGCCAAATGTCATTTATTCATGCGGTTCCATGGTTCACGAGGACGATTTGATTATTCCCTATGCCATGTCAGATCATTCATCAACCTATGCAACGGTCAATCTTAAGGAACTTTTAACAGCTTTGAAAGCCAACGGCAGCAAAAATAATGGTTCTGAAAACAACAAGTAGCGTGACTTTTGAGACGATATTACAAAAAACCACTCCAATTTAATTTAAAATCAAGGTTTCCTCCTGCCCTTTTATTTCATCAGAAGTAAATGATTAATATGTGAATAATGTAACTCTTTGCATTAATTGTATAACACTTTTACCTGACAATATTTTGACCTTTGCCTACAGAAATTATTTTAATTAAAAAAACAAAGAATATGAGTTCAGGAAAAGTAGTATTAGGTTTATTGGCGGGTATCGCCACCGGCGCCATTGCGGGGCTTTTATTTGCTCCGGCTAAAGGTTCGGACACCAGAAAAAAAATTACCAAAAAAGGTAAAAACTATGAGAAAAAACTGGAAAAAAAATTCAGTAAAAATATAGATTTGGCCAACAAAAAATTTGACAAGCTAAAGAGTGACGTTTCTGAGTTTGTTGAGAAAAAAATACCAAAGTCTGAAGCACCTAAAAAATAGGTATTTCAAGCAAAAAGCTGAATTGCTCTAAAATTTACATTTTAAATTTAATCCCGTCAGATTTTCAACCAGCACTTATAAAGTACCCTAATTTTATACTTGCCTTGGATTTACCCCTGACGGGGTTTTTTTGTTACTGCTTCAATTTGAGATAGAAGAAAATGAAAAACGTTTGGCGATTTCTGCATCAAACTTTCTTTTCATTTGAATATCTCTTCAATATCTAACTGCTTTGATCCATTCCCAAAAAAGAAAGCATTTAAATTTTTAAATGGCACTAAATAGTGCAATGTGTGAATAATGTAAATCTTTGCATTAATTGTGTAACACTTCCATTGGAAGAAGTCCACACCTTTACACCGTAGTTTAAGCAGTGATTATTTGATGAAAAATTTGCATAAAATACATCAACATAGTGGAGACCAGAACCCACTTTAAAAACGGCTTGCTTGGTTAAACAAATCTGATAACTGATAGGTTCATTGGGAAGGGCAATAAAAAGTAAGAAATAAATTTAAAAATTAAAATTTAAAAAATGAAAAAATTAGTTTTATCGGGAATTATGCTAATTGGATTGGCATTTACCACACAAGCTCAGGAAATCTCCAAAAATGCATTAGGTTTACGTTTAGGAGACAATGGTGGTTTCGGAACCGAAATCACTTACCAAAGAGCTTTGGGAAGTAACAATAGACTTGAACTTGATTTAGGTTGGAGAAACAGAAATAATTTCAATAATAACGGTTATGATGATGATGCTATCAAGTTAGCTGCTTTATACCAATGGGTAATGAACATCGATGGTGGTTTAAACTGGTATGTTGGTGTAGGTGGTGGATTAGGTACTTATAGTTATGATAATAACGATGAGCATTTTAATGACACCTTTGCATTTGCTGCCGGTGACATAGGAATTGAGTATAATTTTGATATTCCATTGTTAATCTCTTTAGATTTTAGACCTGAATTTGGTGGGAATGGTTATTACAAAAATAATTATGGTTCTGATATCGCAGTAGGAATTAAATACCAATTCTAACAGCTAAATAATTAAACATAAAAACATTGGTTATTTGGTCTGAACATCAGCCTGAATCTCCAATGTTTTTTTTTAAACGTTTCATAAAAGTATAAATGAGCGTTATAACCTATTTTAAATTTGACAAATGCAATTGGCACCCATTTTATGAAAATTTAATTAAAATTTCAAAATTATGGACAATGTAAAAAAAAATAGTTTGGACACAAGAATTATCAATCGGGAATGAAGATGTAGACTATGACCACAATAAATTACTCGATATCTTCAACGATTTGGTTGAATTGATTGAATATAATAAAGGAAGGCAGGAATTTGCGAAAATTCTTACAAGAATGACAGATTATAGTTTGAGCCACTTTAAAAAAGAAGATGAATACATGAGAAAAATGGCTTATCCTTTGTTAAATGAACATAAAAATTATCACAGGGATTATATTTACAAAGTTGCCATGTTTAATGTTGATTTGTTAAATATTAATTCACCAGACCCTAAAGAGATTATTTCGTTCTTAGAAAAATGGTGGACAAATCACATTTTGACTCATGATGATAAATTTGAAAAATTCATTAAAGAAGTTGAATCTTCTTCAACCTATTAAATATTAAAATTTTATTTCACAACAAATCTTAAAACTAAAAAAAATGAATTTAAAAAGAATCTTTGGGGCATTACTTACCGCCCTCGGAATTGGTGGTTTAATTTATACTGCCATATTATTCGTAAATAGTGGCGACAGCAACTACGCCATTAAATCACTTGTGGTTTTTGGTGTATTGGGAATCATTTTCTTTTTTGCAGGAATTAGTCTTGTGCGTACCACAAAAGACGAAGCATAACAACTATTTTTATTTGCAATGACCTTTATTATAGCGAAAGTTAAAAAACCAGAACCCCATTCAACAATTTAAATTTACAAATCAGTTTCATAAACCAAACTATGATGAATGATCAGGACAAAACAAATAAAGGACAGGTTTCAAAATTAATCATTGAAAATAAAAAAAATGCTCACGAGTTAGCCGATGCCAGCAAAGCTGTTTCTTTTAAAAACGATAAAAAAGGAAAGCATTTAGAGACACTAATTGATTCAAATGTTGACAATGCCTTAGAATTAAGCATTGCTTCAAACAAAGAGCTAACAGCACAAAACATTGAGAAAGAAAAACAAATAGAAGCATTAATTCAGGCAAAAGAAAAAGCAGAAGAGAGTGAAAACTTAAAATCGGCTTTTTTAGCCAATATGTATCATGAAATAAGGACACCTATGAACGGTATTTTAGGCTTTGCCAATTTATTAAAAGAGCCCGGACTTATAGGTGAAAAGCAACAGAAATATATAAAGATTGTTGAAAAAAGTGGTGCACGCCTGCTCAACACCCTAAACGATATTGTTGATATGTCGAAAATTCATTCGGGTCTTGTAAAAGTGAATCTTAACGAAACAAATATCAACAAGCAAATCGAAAAAATTTATAATTTCTTCAAACTGGAGGCTGAAAGCAAAGGAATAAACTTTGAGTATAAAAATAGCCTGCCAACCAAAAAAGCTTTTTTTCTGACAGATTGTGAAAAAATATATGCCATTCTAATTCATCTTGTCAAAAATGCCCTGAGAAATACCGAAAAAGGTTCGATAGAATTCGGGTATGCCGGCGCAAAATCAGCAACCAGCAAAACGGAATTAATGTTTTTTGTAAAAGACACAGGCATTGGGATTCCAAAAGATAGGCAAAAAGCCATCTTTGAAAATTTTACCCAGGCAGATGTTTCTGATAAAATGGCACAGCAGGGAAATGGTCTGGGATTGTCAATAACCAAAGCGTATGTTACGTTGCTTGGCGGCAACATTTGGGCAGAAAGTGCTGAAGGCAAAGGCGCGAAATTTTATTTTTCACTTCCCTACCGTATTGATCTGGAAGAAAAATTAATACATAAAATGCCATTTTGTTAACGTTTTCTTTTAAAAAAAGCAAATAAAAAATGTAACAATTGATTAACCAATAAAATATAACGAACAAGATTTTCAAATAATAATTTTTTTGTTCGTAAATTTAAGTATTCTAAAAAATAAAAACACCAACATTATGAAAACAAAAACAATAGGAATTATCATGGCCATCGTAGGAATATTGATGATGATTTACACCGGTTTCAATTATGTAACCACAGAAAAAGTAGTTGACTTTGGTCCAATGGAAATGAGTATGGAAGAAAGTCATCCAGTACAATGGTCACCAATTGTTGGCATAATTTTGCTGGTTGGCGGAATTGTACTTGTTGCAATTGACAAGAAAAAGTAACAGGTAAAAGTTACGGCAAATAATCAATATTGCCGTTAACCTTCTGATAATGGAAAAGGATGCAAAAGACTGCCCAAAGTGGCGGTCTTTTTTTTGTGCAATCAATCAATTCTGCAAAAAAATGAAGCATATTATTATCCTCTTGCTTTTCATTATGTGAGGAGAGTTTGTTTATTATAAGCCAAGAAATTATCTCTTCATAAAAGCCGCCACTTAATTATTATTCAATTTTAAGTTCCTTCTTCAATGCTTCTGTGGCGTTTCAATATGTGAATCTTGCAACTTTTTTAAAAAGTTATGTAACAACTCCCTCACTGTTTGAATTTACCTTTACCAATTGATTATTTTGAATAAAAGGTTAAAAAAATGCCCCAAGACATATTTTTAATGCAACAAAAGCATTGATATTATTACAAAAAATATCAGAAGGCATTTATATAAAAACAGAATGAAAAAATTAAAAATTCTAAATATTAAAAAGGCACAAAGTTTAGCGACTGCGCGTTCCATTAAACTCAGCGAACAAACGCTTGATCAAAAAGAAAGAGCCAATGGTTTTTTTCGGGAAGTTGGTGATCTGGTTCTTTTTATGAAACAAATATTTAAGGAAACTTTTTCTCGCAATTTTGAATTTAAGGAATTTTTGCGCCAGTGTTATGAAATTGGCAATAAATCATTGCCGCTTATTATTATTACAGGAACCATTATGGGACTTGTGCTTACCATTCAATCACGGCCGGCCATGGCAAAATTTGGCGCGGTCACTATGCTTCCAGGTATGGTAGCCGTATCGCTTATCAGGGAAATTGGTCCCATTATCACCGCTTTAATTTGTGCGGGTAAAATTGGTTCAGGTATGGGTGCAGAATTGGGCTCGATGAAAGTAACCGAACAAATTGACGCCATGGAAGTTTCTGCCACCAATCCTATAAGGTATCTGGTTGTAACACGAGTACTTGCAGCAACATTGATGTTGCCAATTTTGGTGCTTTTTGCTGATGCATTCGGGTTTTTAGGAAGCTGGATTGGCGTAAACATAAAAGGTGACGTGTCGCTGGTACTGTATATTTTTCAGGCATTTGGATCAATTACTTTTTTAGATTTTTTTCCTGCTGTAATAAAAACATTCCTCTTTGGAGCCGTTATTGGCGTTGTAGGCTGCTATAAAGGATTCACCGCCGGAAGAGGAACAGAAAGTGTGGGAAAAGCAGCAAATGCCGCAGTGGTATTGTCATCCTTACTTATTATTATTGTTGACCTGATTGCGGTACAAATAACAGATATGTTGTCATGAAAAATTCACAAGAAACTAGCACAGACAATTTATCAGAAGAAAAAATTACTTCTGAAACATTGATAGAAATTAGAAACCTTAAGAAATCCTTTGGAAGACTGGAAGTGTTAAAAGATATTTCCTTAAAACTTCGAAATGGCGAAAACTTGGTTGTTCTCGGCAAATCGGGATCGGGTAAATCGGTGCTGATTAAATGCATCGTGCGATTGTTAAATCCCGATGGCGGCACAATTAATCTTCTTAGCGAAAATGTAGGTTCCATAAAAGGCGCAGCATTATCGGAAGTGAGAAAAAAAATTGGTTTTCTTTTCCAAAGTGGTGCTTTATATGATTCTATGACGGTAAAACAAAATTTAGAATTTCCGCTGAGAAGAATCAAAAAGAATTTGAATGAGCAAGAAATAGACGAAAAAGTTAAAGAAGTGCTGGCTAATGTCGGACTTTCTGATGTGTTGGAAAAAATGCCTTCACAACTTTCGGGTGGGATGCGAAAACGAATAAGTTTGGCGCGTTCCATTATTTTGGATCCGGTAATTATGTTGTATGATGAACCAACAACGGGACTCGATCCAGTAACATCTGATGAAATAAGTGAATTAATCAATTCTGTTCAAGAAAAATACAAGACATCTTCCATCATTATCACCCATGATATTGCATGTGTGCGCCTTACCGCCGACCGCATTATTATGTTGCACGAAGGTCATGTTTATGCGGAAGGAAAGCTTTCGGAATTCGAAAATTCGGATGATCCATTGGTTATGTCCTTCTTCAAATAGTAAAAAAACAGAAAAATTCAACAAAAATAAAATAACGCTAATAACAATACTTAATAAAAAAATAATTATGAATACTCACTCAACAAAATTCAAAGTGCGATTAGGGCTTTTCGTGGCAGCAGGATTTGTGCTTTTTGGTATTGCCATATTTTTGATTGGTCGACAAAAAAACTTGTTTAATCCGGTTTTTAGCCTCTCAACAACATTCTATAATGTTAGCGGGTTGCAGGTTGGCAACAATATTCGGTTTTCGGGAATCAATGTTGGAACGGTCGAAAATATTAGAATTATCAATGATTCAACAGTAATTGTAAATATGGTTGTTCAAAAAGACGTGCAGAAATTTATTAAAACCGACGGAATGGTACTGATTGGTTCTGAAGGAATTATAGGCGACCGGGTTTTAGTGATTACCCAGGGAAGTTCCGAAACAAAATCAGTAAAAAGCGGACAATTTCTTGCATCCGTTGAGCCTGTTGAAACTGATGCCATAATGGAAAGCTTGGATATTACCGCACAAAATGCGGAGATTATTTCAGGACAACTGATAGAACTTTTGGACAATATCAATAATGGAAAAGGAACACTTGGTATGTTGATACGGGATAGTACAATGGCGACAAGTTTGAATAAAACAATGGGCAATTTGCAAAAAAGCAGCAAAGGATTGAATGAAAATATGGAAGCTGCCAAAAGCAATTTTCTTTTAAGAGGTTATTTTAGAAAGAAAGAAAAAGCAGCCGAGAAAAAAAAGGAAGAAGCCGCTGAGGAAGCAAAACAATAAAAAAAGCCTATAAATCGATTGATGTTTTGGAATCCTGATTTTTCACATTTTGTTATAAAATATTTAAGGTGTGAATTATGTAACTTTTTTAAAAAGTTATGTAATACCCCAAATTATTATGCACCATACCTTTACAAAATGAAGATTAATGAACAATTAGCGCCAGAAGAGATATGAAAAATCAATTAGAGTTAAGAAAAAACTGGCACGAAACAAAAGAAAAACTGAAGCAAAAATTCGTAAAGCTAACCGACAATGATTTGTTATTTGTTGAAGGCAAACAAGAGGATGTAGTGAAAAAACTTCAGGTAAAACTTGGCAAATCAAAAGAAGATATTCTTAAAATTATTACAAAATTATAACTCGATAACGTAATTAACAGAAACGACTAAAACCATAAAAATGAAAAAATTAATTTTTACTCTTAGCGCCACCGTATTGTTGGCAGGTGCCATTTTCACAAGTTGCAACACTGCCGCTGAAAAGGTAGATAATGCAGAAGACAAGTCTATTAAAGCCGATGAGGATTTCAATTCCGCAAAAGAAGAATATTTGGCTGATATTGAAAACTTCAAAAAAGAAACAAACGCAAAAATTGAAGCCAATAACTTAACAATTGCCGACTTTAAAGTAAAAATAGCAACTTCAAAAAAAGATGCCCAAGTTTACTACCAGGAGCAAATCGCGGTATTGGAACAAAAAAACATTGAAATGAAAGCAAAATTAGATGCTTATCAAGAAAGCGGAAAAGACAATTGGGAATCATTTAAAACAGAGTTTAACAAGGATATGAACGATTTGGGAGAAGCCTTTAAAAACTTTACGGTTAAAAACGAGTAATAATTTATAAAAATATTCAAATAAATTTAATAACAAATAATAATTAAACTAAAAAATAAACAATCATGGGAAATCTACTTTACACAGTCGCAGTCATTTTAGTAATTCTTTGGGCCATTGGATTCCTTGGATACAGTATGGGCGGACTAATCCACATTTTATTAGTCATTGCAGTTATTGCAGTTATTTTTAGACTTATTTCAGGAAGAAGGATACTTTAAAACATTACAATCTTTTTTACTTATAAAATACTGACATTTAAAACGTCGGTATTTTTTTTTGCTATATTTTGAGATGCAAAAACTGAGATGAATCATTTTTTAAACTGATTTATATCAAAACACAACATAAATAATATTGCTAAATTTATAACAGTGCTTGCAACCGGAACTATTTATAGCAACATTTAATGCTTTAAGTATCTTTTGGAAACCACATTTAAAATCAGAATAAAAAAGAAACAATCATTTAAAAAACAACTCATGGGAAATCTACTTTACACTTTAGCAGTCATCCTGATCATTCTTTGGGCCATTGGATATTTGGGATATAATATGGGCGGACTCATACACATATTATTGGTAATCGCCGTTATTGCAGTTATTTTAAGAGTAATTCAGGGAAGAAAGATTCTTTAAAAATTACAATCGATTTTTACAAAAAAATACCGGCGATAATTCGTCGGTATTTTTTTGTTCTACATTTTACACCACAAAGTTTACCCTTGTTTGTCTTGCTCCAATCTCCTGTAATCTAAAAATTTAGCATTTTTTTTAACCAAAAATTACATTTTTAGAGCGTACGCCTCATGCATTTTCCATAACAAATATCCAATGTGTGAATTATGCAAGTCTTAGGCAGAATTGTGTAACCGATTTAGATTATTATGGAGTGACCTTTGTTCTATAAAAAAAATTAACATCACATTAACAAATATTATTAACTTAAATACCCTAAAATTATGATCGCAAAAAAATTACTTACAACAATTGCATTTGCATTTGTTTTATTATTTTCAGGTTGCGCAGAGGATGACTTCGTAGGAGTTGATGGTCTTTGCCCGCTTGTTGTTTCAACGGTACCTGAAGATGGTGCAATTGACGTGCCTTTAAATCAGGTGATCACTGCTACTTTCAATGAAAAAATGAATCCTGCAACAATTACCAAAACTTCATTTACTATAAGCGCAAACGGCACATTGATAGATGGAGCTGTTTCTTATAACGGTTTAACTGCAACATTTGATCCTACATTAGCTCTTGAGCCAGACACAGAATATACTGGAACCATTACTACAATGGCTAAAGATGAAAGAGGAAATGCTTTACAGGAAAATTATGTATGGTCATTTACTACTTTGCCGGAATATTTGGTTGTAGTATCATCAAATCCAACTATCGGTGGAATTACTACTGGTGGTGGTTTATTTTTAAAAGGCACTCCAGTGAATGTAACGGCTGTTCCAAATAATGGTTACACATTTACCAACTGGACAATAAACGGTGTTTTCGCTTCTAATCTTCCAACTTATACATTACCTCCTTTAATGGGCGACGTAACATTGGTTGCAAATTATACCCTTGTTCCTTACGAAATAAAATTATCAGTAAACCCAATTAATAATGGAACTACCGATGGTGCAGGTTTCTATAACTTTGGATCTACAGCAACTGTTAAAGCAATTGCAAATAATGGATATAATTTTGTGAACTGGACAGAAAATGGTGTTATTGTACCTTTAGCAGGTGCTGATTACTCATTTACTGTATCTGGACCAAGAACTTTGGTGGCCAACTTTGCAATTAAAACCTATACTTTAACAGTAAATGCAGTAAATGGAACTGTAGCTAAAAACCCAAATCAAGCTACCTATAATCATGGAGCTACAGTAGTGCTTACGCCTACCCCAGCTGTTGGCTATGTGTTTACTTCTTGGAGCGGTGACGCAACAGGAAATAACAATCCGTTAACTGTGACTATGAATAGCAATAAAGTTATTACTGCTAATTTTAGTCCAATAGGATTTACATTAAATGTAACTGCAGTAAACGGTACTGTCGCTAAAAATCCAAACAATCCTACTTACACTAATGGAACTAATGTGGTACTTACTGCAACACCAAATTCAGGTTATGCGTTTCTTAATTGGACCGGTGATGCAACAGGAAACAACAATCCGTTGACGGTACTAATGAATGGCAATAAAAACATCACTGCAAACTTTATTCTGATTGCAACCTCTGCTGAATGCGCCACTCCTGCAGTAGATTTAGGAATGGCAGGAAATTATGCAATATTGGCAGAATCTGCAATTTCAACTACTGGAGTAACTTCAGTAACAGGAGATATGGGAATCAGTCCTCTATCAGCATCATTTATCACAGGATTTGGTTTAACACTTCATTCTAGTGGTACTTATTCAACTTCTAGTTTGGTAACTGGAAAAATTTACGCAGCAGATTATACGGCTCCAACACCATCTAACTTAACCACAACTGTAGACAATATGCATACGGCATTTACTACCGCAAATGGTTTGGCTCCAGATAGAACTGAATATTTGGCCGGAAATCTTAACAATGTAACGTTAACTGCAGGTGTTTATAAATATGGAACAGGACTTTTATTATCTAATACTATTACATTAGATGGTGGCGGAGTAGATTGCGCTGCATTTGTTTTCCAAATTGCCGGAGACCTTACAGTAGCTAACAATGTAAAAATAGTCTTGATAAATGGCGCAAAAGCCGATAATATTTTCTGGGTAACTGCTGGTGCAGGTGCTGTGATTGGATCAGACGTTGATTTTAGCGGAAATATTTTATCTAAAACATTGATCTCTTTAGAAGCTCGTTCTACAGTTAAAGGAAGATTATTGGCACAATCAGCTGTTTCATTAATTGGAAACAAAGTTGTAAAACCTTCTAATTAAATAAATTATGATCCCTCGCCAATTGGCGAGGGGTTTTATAAAGATTTCAAAAATTAAAAAATTTAAATCATAAAATAAAATGAAAAATAAAACTAATTTAAATAGGGAATCGCGCTTTGCTGTCTCCCTTAAACAAACCCTAAAAGGCCTTATTGTTGGTGCTTTGATTTTAACAGGGATTGACTCTCCGCTTCAGGCACAAGAAGTAGAATATTCAAAACCTTCTTGGTATTTTGGTGTTGCCGGTGGTGCAAACTTTAATTTCTTTGAGGGCTCAACTCAAAAGTTGAATGATGCTTTCACACCTCCTACTACTTTTCATAAAGGTACAGGTATCGGGTTGTTTCTTGCACCAAGCATTGAATTTCACAAACCCGACACAAGATTCGGATTTATTGTACAAGCAGGATTAGACAGCCGTAAAGGTGATTTCGACCAACAAACAACCGATTGTAATTGTCCGGCCGACTTATCAACAGACTTAAGTTATATTACCGTAGAACCTAGTTTGCGTTACGCACCATTTAAATCGGATTTCTATTTATATGGTGGACCAAGATTTGCTTTCAACCAGGATAAAGCATTTGTTTATCAACAAGGAATTAATCCGGCTTTTCCTAATCAGGTAGCTCCTGCAGATGTGGAAGGAGATTTTAGTGATGTTGAAGAAACAATTATCTCCGCACAAATTGGTATGGGATACGATATGCAATTGTCTAAACCAACCAGTAAAACACAATTGGTGCTTTCACCATTTGTAGCTTTTCATCCATATTTTGGCCAATATCCACGTTCAATAGAAACTTGGAATGTTACCACTGTGAGAGCAGGTGCTGTACTTAAAATTGGTAGCGGACACAGAATTTCACCGGAAGTGGAAGCAGTTATTCCAGAAGTTGGATTTAGCGTAGTTTCTCCTTTAAATGTTCCTGGAGATGTAAGAGTCACTGAAACTTTCCCATTGCGTAACTATATCTTTTTTGATGACAATTCAACAGATATCTCAAAACGTTATGTGTTGCTGAACAAAGATCAGGTTGCAAACTTTAAAGAAGATCAAGTTGAAGTATTTTCTCCTAGTACTGCAGTTGAAGGTCGTTCAAAACGTGAAATGACCGTTTACTATAATATTTTAAATATTTTAGGTGACCGTATGGGAAAAAACCCTGCATCAACAATTACCTTGGTTGGATCATCAGAAAATGGACAAGCAGAAGGAAAATTGATGGCAGAATCTGTACAAAAATATTTGGTTGATGTGTTCGCCATTGATGCTACTAGAATCGCCATTGAAGGAAGAAACAAACCTAAAATCGCTTCAGAAAAAGAAGGCGGAACACGTGAATTGGTATTGTTAAGAGAAGGTGACAGAAGAGTTTCTGTTGAAAGTAACTCTCCAGCCTTGTTAATGGAATTCCAATCTGGCCCAGATGCTCCTTTGAAACCAGTACAAATTCTTCCTAATCAAGTTGCCCCAGTTGAAAGTTACGTTACTTTTAAAGCTGACGGAGCCGATGAAGCATTTAGCGCTTGGCAAATGGAAATTACAGATGAAAACGGTGTTGTTCAAAATTTTGGTCCATACACTCAAGAAGAAGTGAAAATAGCCGGAAGTACAATTTTAGGTTCAAAACCTGAAGGAGATTACAAAGTTAAAATGATCGGAACAAACAAAAACGGTGAAATTGTAACCAAAGAATCTACTGCGCACATTGTTGCCTGGACACCTTCTAAAGTTGAGGAAGGAATGAGATTTACCATACTTTATGAATTTGATGATGCAAATGCAATCGCGATGTATGATAAATACCTTTCAGAAGTTGTGGCGCCCAAAATTCCGGCCAACGCAAAAGTAATTATTCACGGTCATACCGATGTTATTGGTGAAGAAACTTATAACCAAACATTGTCTGATAAAAGAGCAAATGACGTTAAAACAACTTTACAAAACAGTGTATCTAACTTAGGTACTGCTGGCGTAACATTTGAAGTAAGCGGATTGGGTGAAAATGAAAGTTCAGCTCCTTTTGGAAATTCAAGTCCTGAAGGAAGATCTTACAACCGTACCGTTATTATTGACGTAGTACCACAAAAATAAATGCTGTAACTTTTTACAGAAAATTATTTAAAAAGAAAAATGACAGGGTTTTGCCCTGTCATTTTTTTTTTGTAATTTCAATATGTGTGAATTATGTAATTTTTTACAAAAAATATGTAACAAAATAAGTGCCATTTAATTGCAAATTTACAACATAACTAATTTAACAATTTTAAACACCAGCAAAATGAAAAAAACAAGACTTTACTTAATGATAATGATGTTGTCATTAGGTGCATTTACAACAGTGAACGCTTCAGAAAAAAATCCTGCAACAGCCGCTAAAGAAATCCCGGCTGAAATTCAAGTGATGCTAAATCGTTTGGAAGAGATTAAAGATCTTGACAAAACAGACATGAATCGTGCAGAAAAGAAAGAACTTCGCAAAGAAGTACGTGCCATCAAAACCGAAATCAGATCTTCCGGTAACGGTATCTATATTTCAGTTGGTGCCATTATCATCATTTTACTTTTAATCATTTTATTATAAGCCTTCATTGATTTGTCATCAATTTAAAATGGCTAAAACCTTATAAATTCCATAACTTGTTATTGAATTGTTTAAATAAAAAAGGACGCGGCACAAACCCTGTCCTTTTTTCATTTTTCAATTTTTTATACTAAATTTAACTTTAAAAGGATGGCTAAATACTTTAAATACCAGTAATTTTACCAAAAATATTTTGGGCCTGCTCAACTTTTTAAAGGGCGTTCCCCTACGGGTCGGGTCTTTTGTTCCAAACTTTTATCGCTAAAAAGCTCAAAAGGTTTTCACTCCAGTCCCTAACGCAAATTGAATTACGCCCTTCGGCTCCGCTCAGGATGACGGATTTACGATTTTAGAATTAAAAATGTCAAATTCGGTCAACATTATTTAGGCATCGACATATTTGAAACCTGAAACTTGAAACAAAAAGAACTGCACGACTATACGACCGGAGACAAATAATAAAAACATAAATAACTAATTAAAAAAACAGATGAAACGAGCATAACAAATTTTGATACACGAAGGAATGATTAATGGCGAACAGTAGCTGTTACCAATAAAAAATAAAATTTAAACAGATGAAATACAACATAAAAATAAACAGCATAAAAACTGTTGATGAAATAAAAGATTACTGGACAACCGAAGATTATATCCAACTGCTGGAAAAATTCAACTTTCCCGATGCCGGAACCGCCAAAAAAGAAAACTTATACGAATTATTATTAATGGCCATTACCGATTTTGAACCCAAAGAAGCGGCGGTTATTGTGCTTAATCATAAATTGGGCGAACTTTTAACCGAAGGGCAAATTGAACAAATTTCAAACGATATGCTTATTGATACCGTTTGTGAAGAATACCCGGAAATAGAACTGCAATATGCCTTATTTAACTGCAACCAATTGCTTTATAAAGCATTTAACGGAGTATTTCCTTCCGCAAATGCCACATTAATTGACTGTTCCATCACACCTGTTGACGCAAATTCTGATATTAAAATAACCAAAGAAATTTCGCTTAAATTGTTTAGCAGCGGACTTTCCGACCGAAATATCCTTAAACGATTGTTTGCCGAACAAATGGATGAAAACGCACCTTTCCCGGAAGCCGAAGGCATAGTTTGGGAATTAAAATCAAAAAACAATAGTAATTTTAACATCATTACTTCTGAAAACCTCATAAAAGACGCGGATTTCCCCGCTCTGGAATTTGAAGGCGAATTTGAAGAGGTTCCGGATATAGATTAAATAATAAACCATTAATATATTGTAAAGGCTTCTGATAATTTCGGGAGCTTTTTTTATTTAGAATGGTTTTAAATTTTTACAGTAAATCAAATAACCTGAATAAAAGCACTAATTTTAAATAAAAATGCTCAAAAAAACACTTTTTTTTTCAAATAAATGCTCCCTAACAACCCAAAACGAACAGCTTGTAGTTAAATCGGAAGTTAGAAATGCTACAATACCCATTGAAGATATAGGCTTTGTGGTTATGGAACATCCCGAAATTTATGTATCCATCCCAACATTGACAAAATTAACTGAAAACAATGCAGCTGTTATTTTTTGCGACACAAAACACATGCCTTGCAGTATGTTGCTAAATTTAGACAACCATCATATCCAACAGGAATTGTTTGCAAATCAAATTAATGCAACCGAACCGCTAAAAAAACAACTTTGGCAACAAACCATTAAAACAAAAATTAAACATCAGGCACAACTTTTACAATTGCTAAATAAACCCTTTGAAGTTTTAAATTTTCACGAATCTAAGGTATTAAGCGGTGATACCGAAAACCGGGAAGGCGTTGCGGCCGCCCATTATTGGAAACACATTTTCGATTTTGATTTTAAAAGAGAACGTTATGGCGATTATCCCAACCTATTTTTAAATTATGGCTACATTATTTTAAGGGCGGCTGTTGCACGATCCATTGCCGGAAGCGGACTTTTAAGCACTTTGGGCATTCACCACCACAATAAATACAATGCTTTTTGCTTGGCCGATGATATTATGGAACCCTACAGACCTTTGGTTGACGCTAAAGTAATTGAAATTATAAACACTTTTCCCGAACAAGAATTGACCACGCTCATTAAGGCGGAACTTTTAAAAGTATTAACGCAAACAGTTTATTTTGAAGACACCAAAAGTCCGTTAATGGTTGCCTTAACCAGAACCACAAATTCGCTGCAACAATGTTATGCAGGTACGGCCCGGAAAATTAATTATCCCGGTTTATGGAATTAAATGGTTACAGAATTATGTGGTTATTTGTATTTTTTGATTTGCCTACCGAAACTAAAAAAGACCGGAGAAATGCCCAGCAATTTAGGAAAAACCTGATTAAAGACGGATTTACAATGATGCAATTTTCCGTTTATACCAGGCATTGTGCCAGCAGCGAAAGTGCCGATGTGCACGAAAAACGCATCAACCATTTATTGCCGCCATTGGGAAAAGTGAGTGTACTGCGCATAACGGACAAGCAATTTGGAAATATTCTCAATTTTTGGGGAAAATTTGAGGTTCCCAAAGAACTGCAGCCATCACAACTGGAGCTTTTTTGAAAAGAAAAAATGCACCAAACTTTACTTAAAACATAACAATTTTTTGTTTTTTGCACGACATCTGGTAATATCATTTACCATAATTCCGCTTTGCTTGGGCAGGTTTTAATCAAATAGGAATTAAAAAATGCCCCAATCTTGCACTATCAGTACAAAAAAGGAGCATTTTTATTTACGATATTTCGCTTTAAAT